>NZ_JBICHO010000378.1:0-3237 GCF_043100905.1 Rhodopirellula sp. JB055
GGCCAGCGTGTTCTCAGGATTCTGAGACGACTAAGAAACCGCCGCCGCGAACATTGACGCAAGTGGTTGCGGGATAACGGGATAAAACGAAAAAAGCCGATGCGGAGCACGCATCGGCTTTTCGTTTACCGTTGGGTCGGAAAGTGTTCCAACCTTTCAGAGAAGTTGCGGGAGCCGGATTCGAACCGACGACCTCGAGGTTATGAGCCTCGCGAGCTACCGGGCTGCTCCATCCCGCGGTATGTGAGACGTTGAATCGGACGCCAAGGTTCGATTTCTACAGCGAAATTTCGCGTAAACATCATTTTCTTGGCCTCGTGGCAACGATGAAGGGACTATCGGTCACGATGGCGGATTCGTCAAGCGGCTGATCGGATTGTTGGCGAGATTTTCGTTTTTTGGCCAGTCATTCGCTATGTTGACCTAGAGTAGTACGTTGTGCGCCGGCTCCGCCAAGTCTTTTCGAGTATGAACCCTCCCCCCAACACGACCGCTTCCGATTCGTCGGATGCCATGGATTCCTCGGGGACGTTCTCGGCTGGCCCAGCCAATTCTGCCGGGCCACCGGTCCCGCCGCCTGTGACTCCTCCGCCTGCCAGTGCGAATCCGGCAGCCAGTGCGAATCCGGCAGCCGACGGTGTCCCCAAGCCGCCACCGCCTCCGCCGCGAGCAACCTTGCCGCCGATCAACTCGGCCCCTGCAATCCAACCAGCTCCTGCTCAGCCAAATCCCGGGCAGCCAGCGCCCGGGCCACCAGTTTCTGCTCAACCAGTTGCGAAACAACCTCCGGCCAGCCAGCCGGTTGCTGCAAAGGCTCCGCCGGCGAAGCGATCCGTTCGCGCCGCCAAGGTGGCTCCGGTGGCCCAACCGGTCGCGTCAGAACCGGTCGGCACCACCGCCGGTGCTGCGGAAGTGCCACCTGCCATTCCGGTGAAGTCACGATGGCGGACGGAAGTTCAACCGGAAGCCCAAGACGACAAGTCAGCGGACGAAGAAGATGATTTGGCTCCCGTCAAACGTTCGGTGCCAGCGTGGTTGGTCAGCATGGTATTTCACCTGATCGTGTTGCTGGTGCTGGCCCTGTTGACCACCCCAGTGGGCGAAGGCATCGGTAGCCTGGTGCTGGAGTTTGGTGAGGCGACCGAGTCGGAAAACTTTGAACTGGAAAGCGTGAACATCCAGAGTTCGGATTCGATGGTGGATTCGACCAGCGATCTGGACAGCGAGATGGTCGTTGAGACGGACATCCAGTCGTTGATGGAGACGATGGAGATGCCCACCGAACAGCTTGAGATGGTGGAGGTCGAGAACGGCATCGGCTCGGCGAGCGAATTGGTCAAACCCATGTTCAGCGGTCGATCGGGACCGATGAAGAGTGCTTTGATCGCGGCTCATGGTGGCAATGAGCAAACCGTGACCGCGGTTGAACGTGGATTGCAGTGGTTGGTGAAGAACCAAGAGCGATCGGGATCGTGGAGCATGGCGGGGCCCTACTCCGATGCCGCTCCGTTTTCAGAAAACCGCTGTGCCGCCACCGCGATGGCGATGTTGGCATTCCAGGGCGACGGCAACACGCATCTCAAGGGACCCTATTCAGAGAACGTTGAACGGGGCCTCAGAACTTTGCTCAAAGGCCAACGCCGGGACGGTTTTTTGGCGACCAATGTTCGCGGCGATGACCAACAAGCCTACGGGCACGCTCAAGCGACGATCGCATTGTGCGAGCTGTTCGCGATGACAGAAGACTCGGCCCTTCGCGGGCCGGCTCAAGCCGCAGTGGACTACTGCGTGAACGCTCAATCAGCGGCCGGCGGTTGGCGCTATCGGCCTCGGTTGGATTCCGATTTGTCGGTGACGGGGTGGTACGTGATGGCGCTCACCAGCGCGCAGTCTGCGGGCTTGGAAGTCCCCTCATCGACCTTGCAGATGGCCAACACATACTTGGACACCGTCCAAATGTACGACGGTTCTTCGTATAGTTACCAACCCAATCGACCAGCGAGTTACGCGATGACAGCGGAAGGGTTGCTGTGCCGGCAGTACCTGGGATGGCCGCACGATGAAGAGGCATTGAAACTGGGGATCGGTGACTTGATCGAAGGCGGGATGTTGGATCCGAACAACCCCAACGTTTATTACTGGTACTACGCGACTCAGACGATTCACCATTACGGGGGACAGCCCTGGCGAAAATGGAACAGCGTGATGCGGACGGAATTGCCGCGTCTGCAGATCAAACGTGGTGCCGAGGCGGGCAGTTGGTCGCCTCAAGCCGATGAATGGGGCCGTCGGGCAGGACGTCTGTACGTGACCTGTTTGTCGATCTACTGCTTGGAAGTCTATTACCGGCACATGCCGCTGTATGACCAGCAGGGGAAATGAACCGAAGTTCGCTTCGCGTGAGCTGCTGATTCGGCTGAATTTTCGGATCACGATTGGCCCTCGGGACCTGCGATCTGGGGTTTGGCGTGCTTCCTTTGGGGCGCTGAGGTCGTGCCGTTTTGCTTCATCGTCCCTTCGGGAGGGGCGGACCGCTTCGGGCCGGGGAGGATGACACGCTGGATCCAGTGCTCGGCCCTCCCCTCGCTCGACCCTCCCAAAGAGAGGGTGATGACAAACGCCTGCCAGGACAGCGCTTAAAAACGGCATTGCCTTCGCTGCGGCGGGGAGCGTCTGGGGAGGCCAGGTTTGGCGTTTCGGGGCGTTGCTTGGTTTGGCTAGGATGAATCGGCGATGTTGTTCTCGACATCGCCAATGGTCGTTCTCCCACGCAGGGACACAGGAATCTTGTCCGCCCCCGCTCCGCCCGAATCCATGGATGCCGTTGATCACGCGGCCATTTCTGTCGATCGACTGAAAAAGTCGTATCGTCGTGGGCGCAAGGAACACGCCGCGCTCAGCGGGGTTTCGTTCCAGCTTCGCCGCGGCGAACGCTTGGCCTATCTGGGCCCCAATGGAGCTGGCAAGACCACGATGATTCGTTGTCTGACCGGGCGATCGAAGCCGGACTCGGGCAGCATCACGATGCTGGGCGAACCGATCGAGACCGCGTTTGCTCGCGATTCGCTGGGATTGGTTCCGCAGGAGATCGCTTTGTATGAAGACCTGACGACGTCCGAGAACTTGGCCGCGTTTGGTCGGTTTCACGGGCTGCGGGGGCGCGTGCTGCGAGACAAAATCCAGTGGGGGTTGCAGTGGACCGGGCTGGCCGATCGAGCCCACGATTTAGTGGGCACG
>NZ_JBICHO010000379.1:0-4590 GCF_043100905.1 Rhodopirellula sp. JB055
GGTGGATGGTCATCTTGCCGGTGTAGCCCATCCAGGCGGCTTCGCGGCATTCCGCCTCGAGCCCCTCGCGGTCGCGGAAATCCACGTACACGCCGTCCAGGGGCGCAACCGCCGAAGCGGCGGCGGCGAGCAGGGTCTGCACCCGGCAGTGGCGGTACACGTCCAGGTAGGTTCCGTCCGGACGCCGATTGCGCGGCGCGCCGAGCGCCGCGGACAGATCCTCGGCACCCCAGGATCTCTTTCGGCTTGTTCGGTTCGGCTTCTGCGGGCGTTCCCGATGAAGCGTCGCCCTCGGATTCCTCGGGTGACGGGTCACCAGGTTTGGCGGGCGTTGGAAGTTTGGGAGGGGCCGGAGGAGGTGGCGGCAACGCGGATTTCATCTTTTCGAGCAACTCTGATCCGCGGTGGACGCTGGCGAGTCGCACCAGTGTTTCAACACTGGTGCCGTCTTGCCGATACGTGATTGGAATTCGCCAGGTTGCTGGAAAGGTGGCGAGGATGTTTTGCACATCGTTCGCGGTTTGAATGACTTGCCCGTCGATCTCAAGGATTTCGTCCCCATACCGCAGCCCACGGCGATACGCGTCGCTGGAGCCGAGGATGTTGGTGACGCGAACGCTCCCGTCCTCATCCGTGCCGACAGTGGCGCCGAGTGTGGCGTGGTCGACGACTCGGCCGCTGTACAAGCATCCGAGAAAGTTCTGAGCTTGGTCGCCCGAAATGGCATACCCGACACCGACGTTGACTCGGCCGCGTTTTTCAAAGGAAGCTCGTCCAATGATCCCAATCAAATCGCCTTGGTTATCGTACAGCGGGCCGCCGGAGTTGCCGGGGTTGATGGAGGCATCGGTTTGAAAGCAGTTGCCGTATTCCAGGAGTGTTCCGGAGGGATATTGATAGCGACGTACGCCGCTGATGATCCCTGCGGTGACAGTGGGTTGTAGGTTGGTGGCCAGCAGAAATGGATTGCCGATAGCGAAGCACCAGTCACCCACTTGGACCGAGCGACTGGGGACAAATTCAGCGGTTGAAAAGTCGTCACGCCCGAGCAATTGAATCAGTGCCAAGTCGCCGACCGGGTCAATGCCGACGACCACGGCATCGTAGACTTGGCCGTCGCTGAGCCCGCAACGCATGTAGGTGCCCGCCGGACTGCTGACGTGAAAATTTGTCAGGGCGTATCCATCGGGAGTGATCAGCACGCCACTTCCGCCTCCGCCGCCTCCAGGGACAAACACCATGACGGTCGAGGGCGTCGCTTTCGCAATGCCTGCGATCCGAGCGGCTTCGAACTCTTCGATCCACTGTTGTTCAGCGGGCGAAAGAGACGACTCTTCCGACCACGCGGTGGAGGCAAACAAAGCAAGTGTCAGGCAACCGATTCGCACCCAGGCGGAACCGAGACATCGAGAAGGCATGGCGAATCGTATTTCTCAGTGTGATAACGTCAGTGCGAAATGCATCGTCGGAGGCGTCTGATTTTACTTTAGCAAGCGGGCACCCAACCACTCGACACGATGCCCCAAGGCATCCGCCAAGGAAGGCGATGACTCGGATGAGTCCACATCCGCTTGGTCGATGCGAAGAGTGAGTCGCCGTGCGTCTTCCAAAGGCAGAATCAGACCGTGTGGTTTGCGGTCTTGAAGATCCAATGACCAGACCATTTGGTCGTCCAACAGCACGGAAACTTTCAATGGGGTGAACTGGTCAACGTCCGGTGAGATTCGGACAGCGGACACCAATTTTTCGTATCCCTCAGGAACGCGAACGACATGATCCGATGACAGGACCGTTGTCAGATTCTTTGATTGGGTTTCTGTCGCGAACCAAGTGGATGCTAAGTCGTTGCCGACGATCGTGTTCAAGGATTCCGATTGATTCTGCTCGGCGACTTCTGCATCACTGAGGTAAAGGATTCCGCCGGAGAGACGGATCTCAAGCAGTTGGTCGGCAGGGATCGAGTGAGTGATTCCGTCACCCAGGTTCAACTCAAGCGATCCAGCGGTCGAATTCCAGGTGGCTTGTTCGGCCATCCACTCGGATCCCCATTGGTCAAGCACACGAAGTGTTTTTCCCGATTCGCGATTGTTCGAAGTGGAGAAGATGACCCCTTCCAATTTGTTCAGAGGGGCGTCGACGATATTGCCGCTGAGATCAAACGAGACGGAGTCGCGTTTGATCTCCAGGATGGTTCCCTCGATGGGATCCAACGCATCGCCTTCGCGGCGGATGACCAAGCGATCACGACGTTGGGGTTCTTCGACCAAAGCGAGCCAGTTGGGATCGGTCGCGGACGCAGGAGCACGAAAGCGAACGGATCGCACCTTCCCAATCGGGACGCTGAGCGAAGGTTGGCCGACGGAGCGAATCAGCAGGTCATCTTGTTGCATCGACGTTGCCGCCGCGGCGATTTCCGAACCGCCTCGCAGCACAGCACGAGTGGGCGGACTGGTGCGAGCGGAACCTTGAAACCGAAGACGCGAAATTTCGGTCAGTTCCCACTGCTGGGATTGGCCACCAGACAAAGTCACCGACAGGGTTGAACCTGTCAGGATGTTGAGGTGTCCTGAATACGAGTCGCCCTCGAGCGTTTCGAGTTGGATCTCAGGGCCCAGTTCGGCGTTATTTTGGCCGCGCGATTCCGTTGCAGGAATCACGAAGGCGAAAACCGCGAAAAGAGCGACTGCGGGGATCGGGTTGCAGATCGAGCGTGTCATAGGAACCTGTTGAGGCATAAAAATCCTTTTTCGATCGTCGTGGGACGTTCCTACAGGATAACCGTCTTCCAAGGCGTGAAGCAGGGGAAACCGCTACTTTCACGACGAGGTAGTGTTCGAGTGTTCACTTTTCTTGGGCCGAAAGTCGGTTGCTCTTCTTTGAATCTTGGTTGATTTCGATCCTTGTCTGATCCAGTTGGCCGCGCTAGTATGGTTGCAGCTTGAGCATTGATATGAAGCTTGCGTGAAATGAGTTTGCGTTGAAGCGGAGTTGTGGTTAGTATTTCCCCTCTCAAACGGATTTAACCAGCTAGGCGGCTGGCAGTAGAAAGGCGAACCATGTCCATTCGATTTAACCAATCTTGCCCGACTTGCGGTCGGCGAATTGATATTCGCGCATCGTTGCTTGGATGCACGGTCGCGTGTCAGCACTGCGGTGCGGAGTTCACCGCGTCCATGAGCGACACGGCTCAGACCCAAGAGAGCTCCGACGAATTGCTCGATCGTGTGGAGGCCGCGCTTCGCCGCGCTGAATCTGCCGCATCAAAGAGCGGTTTGACGGCTCCAACGGTCGTGTCTCCCACCGGCCATAACTGACAAGGGAGCGGCGCGAATTTTCGCGTCGGAGTGAATGAGTGATCGGTGTGGCCGGCAGGGCCGCACCGAGTTCAATTCGTCGGGGCAGACGGTTTCTTCACTGCCTTGTTGGCTGCAGTGGGTTTGGCCGGCGGCGAGGGTTTGGCCGAAATCGCCATCTTGGCCTCGGCTGCTTCTAAGGTTTGCATTGTTTCCGCGTCGATACCTGCGGGTTCGGTTGTTGTAGGCGAGTCATCGTTCAACTCTTTTTCTGGATCCCGTTCGTCCGTTTCGTGTGATTTGGGCTCGATCGTGGCTTGGATCTGAGCGGCTTTTTTCCCTTTGTAGGCCCCTGCAATGGCGGAGAATTTGGGGACTTCTTGGACGGACAGTTCCAAGGCAGAATCCGCGGATTGTTCGGTCGTGATGATGTCACCAATGGACAGATCCAGCAGGTCGCTGGTTCGAATTTTGGACCGCGCCAGCGTGACCACCACATCCACAGGCGCGGCGTCGATGCTGTCCGCGATTTTCCGACGCGATTGTGGTGTTGGGTTTGTTTTCCCGTAGCCAACCCAGCCGTTGCGAGACAGTTTGGCGTTGTACTTTTCGATTGAGTTGAAGGGGATGCAGAGGTTCATCATCCCTCGGTTTTTGCCGAGCAGGACTTCGAATCCAACCAAAATCGCGACTTCGTTGGGTGGCACGATTTGGGCGAGTTGTGGGTTGCTTTCGGTGGTGTGGATCGTGGGTTCGAGGTGGAGCACGTTTTCCCAGGCAGGAACGATTTGTTCCAGGAACAGATCGACCACGCGGCACATCAAGCGAGTCTCGATTTCGGTCAGTGGCCGACGAATTGTTTCCCCCGGGACCGGGTCGCCACCGAGCATCCGGTCGATGATGGCGTAGGCCAGTCCTGGAGCGATGTCGAGAACCCAGTGCCCTTCCAACGGAAGCGGCTTAATCACGTTGAAGCAGCTTGGGTTGTCGAGACTGAAGACGAATTCGCTGTAGGTCAGTTGGTCGACGCTTAGAAGTTTGACCTCGATCATGGTCCGGAGCAGACCGGAGATCGACGCTCCAAAATTACGAGCAATCGACTCGTGGAGCGAATGCATTGCCCGCATCTGGTCTTTGCCGACGCGTTCAGGGCGTTTGAAGTCATAAGCGGTCACCCGCGAGCCGGTTGGCACGCCGGGCGAGTACGGTTTGGACTCGGCTGGATGAGCGGCGCCAACGGCGGGGGGGGGCGAGCTGGCTTTTGCGTCATCACCACCCTTGAATTGCGGCGATTGGG
>NZ_JBICHO010000380.1:0-3336 GCF_043100905.1 Rhodopirellula sp. JB055
AAAGCGCAACTTCAAAAGAATTGCCCCCAGGTCCGGCGTCGCTTCGTCATTGGCATTTGCCTCAGTCAGAGATCGATGCCAAGCTCGTTGGCATGCCTTCGCAATCGAATTTGGCTTTCACGGATTGATCGGTCAACGAGATCACCCAGAGGCTTGCGTCACCCGGATTGGTGATCGCGACTTGCCGGCCTCGAGGAAGGAAGACCGCGTCATGATGGCCAAAGTGGCCTTCGATCTGGCTTGGTCCCACCGCAATCGGCTCCCCTGCTTTGGCGTCCGAGAAATCTCCGTTGCCATCAGGATCCAATTCCACCACGTAGAGTTGGTCAGTGTCGGGGGCTTCTTTTGATTCCGCAAAGCAAAGAGCGATCGGACGTCCGCCGGAACCTTTGCCGACGATCGGTGTTCGCAGCGATTGGTCGCTGGCGAGTTCCATCTTCATCGTTTGAACCGTGGGTTGATCGCAGGATGCATCGACGAAGCAGAGTCGTGATTGGTCAGCCTTGCCGCTTGTGAAAACCACTTGGTCGCCAAGAGTCGCGAACGCTCCCGTGCGAAGTGGGTTGCCCTCGGGGTCCGTGCCGATCTCAAGTTGGTTCACTTGCACGGAATCAGCGGCGTCGTCAACTTCCAAGTCGGCTTTGACCCAGCAGATGCCTTCGGCAGGAGCGAAGAAGACTTTCCCACCGCAGTACGTCGCTCCGTGCAAAACGCCGGTGGGGCAATCGATGCGATAGCCCTTGCCCGTGTTTTCCGCCAAACCGACCACGTCGACCCGGCCGGCGTTCTCGCCCTCGCCGTGAATCCAAGTGCTGTACCCCACCTTTCCATTGGCAACGGCAAGGGTGATGTGTCCTCCTCCGCCTTCATAGAACTGCCCAGCTTCGCTTGGTTTCATGGCTTTTCGAACACTTTTCGCGTTCATCACCGTGAATCCATTGCGTTGGTCGTTCGCCATCACAAACGATTTTCCGTAGCGGTACAGGTGAGCGGGGTTGCCTTGGCTATCGTCAATCAGTTTTGAGTGCACCGAGGGCGACGCTTGAAAACGCCAGTGGAAGTGGTCGCCGTGTGCTTCCTGGGTAGCTCCTGATTCAATCGCAACCCAACCGCTGCCGATGTCGCCATTTGCTTCGTCGCGCACACCAACGACGAGCAAACCGTCATCAATCTGCATCTGAACCAACGTTTGGTCGTCTACATCCAGTTCGGGAAAACCATCGACGGCATGTTCTTTCAGCGAGTATCCCTCCTTCGATTTTTGAAGGTCGCCCCACTTCAAGCTGGCAGTGGAATGGTCTTGCCAAAAAAGTCGGGCGATCGTGCGGCCTTGTGCGTGGAGGTCAGAATTGCCCAGGAGTGCAAGGGCAACCAAGGGTAACAGGAGTGTTCGAGTATTCATTTTGGTTTGTTTTTTATTTCAACGAATGGATGAGAGAGATTGAACGGCGCGGCGTGGCAGTTCAATCGTCTGTTGTGGAGATGCGGAGAACGGTTCCAGGCGGAACGAATCGCAGAACTTGTCCATCACGGATGCTTTCAGCATCCAGCCGCCATCGCTGATCGATTCCATCTCGATGACATAGCTCTCCGGTTCAGGAGATGGCAATTCATGAAAGTAGGCCACGCCGCGTTCGTTCGTGATAGAACGATCGAGCGTGACACCATCGGCGGATGGCTTCAGCAGCACCTGGACATTGGCGAGCGGTGTGCCGTCGTAGACAACCGTCACGAATGTTTCGGATTCCGTTGCCTGCCCGGACGGCGTTGCTTCGCAACCAGCAAAGGTGAGAAGGGCACCGGTCAGTAGCATTACCGAATAACGCGCGATCACGGCCACTGAACAACCTCTTTGCCGTCGCGTGAAAACAATGCGTGGTACAGCGTTCGGTCAATCGAATCGGTCATGAAGTGAACACTGCCATCCAACATCGCGTGCATCGATCCGCCGGTGTGATAAGACCGCGAAGAATAGAAGCCCCGGCCGTGCATGCCGATGTCGGGGATCGCTGAGTTCGGCGTCATGTAGCCGTTGATCACCGTGGAGTAGGGCACCCCTCGGATCCAGCTGGCACCACGATTTCCGGTGTAGGAACTGATTTTCGCAGGGAAAACCGTTTCCAAATCGGGATTCGAGATCAACGTTCCACCGTCGAGAAAACCTGGGTTCGGGGCGGTGTTGGAGCTCGTACCGCTCCAATTCGCGATCCGGCGATGAGGCCCTGCGGGGGTCGGTTCGGTCAGTCCGCTGGTTTGATCGCCCATGACGGTTTCAGCGAGCAAAACGGTTTGGCTGGTGCCATCGAGACAATCCCGGAATTTGGCCCAGGAGTTTGTCCACACCATTCCGTCGGTTTTGTAGCGGTCGTCGTAATGCGTCTCCGTTCCGCTGCCGTAGCTGAACATGTAGCTCAGGCCACCGGAAAAGCCGCTGCTTCCATCGGCAAAGGTGGTGCTGAATTTCGGGTCGCCGACGTCGCTCGGGCAAAGGAACGTGGGGACCACTGTTTCAATGGCTTCGCGAAGATTGGGATTGAAACTGGATGCCCAAGGCAGGCCGGTCAACAACGGCTGTTCAAAGTCAATCAATTCGCTCAGGCCGGCTTGTTCGATGTAGGGCAGCACACGTGCTTGTGCGGAGAAACTGCTGGATCCCGTCATGCCCGGGATGCATTTGAACGAGCTTTCGTAGTTATGAGTCGACAACGCGATTTGTTTCAAGTTGTTGCTGCACGACATACGGCGAGCTGCCTCGCGAGCAGCCTGGACGGCTGGCAATAGCAACCCGACCAAGATGCCGATGATCGCAATGACCACCAGGAGTTCAACCAAAGTGAACGCTTCGTGAGATCGGCCGGGACGTGATGGAGGTGGAATGGATTTCATGAAATTTGGGTTGGGTGAGAGCGCAAAAAGATGGCAGATGCCCCGCGCGGCGCGCACGTCGATCGACACAGGTTTGGTCGGACCGGGCGCCGCTCGTACGTGAACGCACGCGCGAGGCAATGGATGGCGTCGAATCGTGAACTGAGTGCACCGTCAGTTCTTGCTCAGCCATCCGTCAACGGATGACGTGGCAAACCTTTGCATGCCTATCGGTGAATCGTTGCCAGCAAGGTGGTGGCAAGAAACGACCGACTCGCAACGCCCATGTAAACACAGGCGAAGTCAACAAGAACGAAAAGACGGTGACTCAGGCCTTGATCGCAGGTGGGCCACGAAGAGGTGGCCAAGAGATGGACCCTTCGACATCCGCTGAATCGCGAGTTGTCCAATCCGCGAACGCGATCCATTCACTGTTGATCGTTACCTTTGTCTGATCAACCAATCCTGTCG
>NZ_JBICHO010000381.1:0-6235 GCF_043100905.1 Rhodopirellula sp. JB055
TCCGCCCTGCAATCCCACGACGCGATTCGCGAAGTCGCCGTGATTGGCGTCCCCGACCCGAAATGGGGCGAGTCCCCCAAAGCGATTGTCGTCTTGCACGACGGAACTGCGAAACCTCGCATCCGTGACCTGCTGAAATTCGCCAAGTCCCTCCTGGCCGAATTCAAAGTCCCCAAGTCGTTTGAATTTGTCGATGCTTTGCCGCGAAACCCCAGTGGCAAAGTTCTCAAACACCAACTCCGCCAACCCTACTGGCAACACCTTTCTCGGAAAGTGAACTAGACATGAGCACCGCCACCGAAATGCAAATCACACCGCCTCCCGCCGGTCAGATCGGAGCCACCATCACAGGCATCGACACGAACGAATTGCCAACCGATGCACCGGAATTGCAACCCATTCGCGATGCAATTTACCAACACCGCTTGGTCGTGATTCGGAACCAAAACTTCAACGAACAACAGTACGTTGACTTTGCGCGAAAACTCGGCCGTCCCCAGGTCTACTTCCAATCCAACTACCACCACCCACAGCACCCGGAAATCTTCGTTTCGTCCAACATTCCAGAAGGCGACCAGAAAATCGGCGTCGCCAGAACCGGACACTACTGGCACACCGACTGTTCCTTCGAATCACACCCTCTTTCGTGGACGTCGATCTACCCCCAAGTCTTTCCCAAAGACTCACGCGGCACGCTGTACATCGACATGGCCAAGGTCTACGCGAATTTGCCTGAACATCTACGATCCTACGTGGATGGCGTGACGGCAATCCATGCCGGTCAACTTCGTTACAAGGTGCAAGCGTCGGACATCGATCGTTCCCTCGAAGAACTGCTCAACCGCATCAACGAAGAAGTCCCACCGGTCCGCCATCCAGCCGTCATCGAACACCCAGTCACGGGCGAAAAAGCGTTGTACTTGAACCGCGGGTTCACGGTCGCTCTAGAAGGCCTGACTCACGAAGAGAACAAACGGCGACTGGCAGAATTGTTCGAGTTCATCGAGCGTCCCGAGCACATCCACCAACACGCTTGGTCCGAAGGCGATTTGATCATCTGGGACAACCGACTGCTCATTCACATGTCCACCGCCGTGGCCCCCGGCCAGCACAGCAAAAGCTATCGAATCGGCATCTATGACGACCTTCCCTTCTACGCGGGAATCGCAGCCGAGGAGGGCCAATCATGAACGCCACCGCGACCCCGGCCAGCAGAACGCACGCGACGGAACTGGTGAATCAGACTGACGTCGACGATGAGTTCTTGCAACGAGTGATGACGCCCTACCGAGCCCACTGTCGCTATTTGAAGGGTGTTCAGATCGGCTACGAACCGGGCATGGAACCGTCGTACGAGAACATGGTCGCGATTGGACAATTCGCGATCGACCGGTCTTGCTACATCGACGACACCGGGCACTTCAACGCCGTTGAATTCAACATTTGCTACAACCAACTCGCGTACGTGCACCTGGCACATTGCATTCGCGAACGGTTGCTGCCAGCGCTGGGCGATTACACATTGGAATCGTTCTTTGAAAAGCAACTTGCGAACTACTTGATCGCTAGCATCCACAGCAACTACCACTCCGAACTGAACCCGCGAGAGTTCCATGGCGAAGTGCGAGTGCGCTCGGCACGAAGTCGTCAACGACTTTCCATCCTGAAAACCGAGTGTTGCTTCTACGATGCGGAGCAAGGACGCAGCGATGGCGAAGTCAAACTGGTGGTGCTGGCCAACCGATGAGCAACGTGACCGCCAGCAACGAACAATCAACGGCTTCTTCGCGTGAGCGATTGTCGCTGGAGGTGCGCACGCGTCTGGTCGAGTTCCTGGGATTTGACTCCCTGGATGAGATCGCTGAGGACGACGCGTTCGCCGATCTGGGAACCGATTCCAGCCAAGCAGTTGAGTTCAAATTAGTGCTCGAGTCGATGTATTCCATCGAACTGAAAACATCGGTGCTGTTTGATTATCCGACCGTCGATCGCCTAGTGGACATGCTGGCGGAAAAGATCGGCAACTCAGGTTCAAATGAAGCTCCAATTGGTAGTGGACGAGGTGAAAAGCCCCCCATCTCAGACAGGATGCCCGCAGACCCCGCCGCCTCCTCGAAGGCGACGCCAATGGAGGTCCATGACGGCGACTCGTTCCCGCTTTCAGAAACTCAACGCGGCCTGTGGTTCATCGGGCAATCGCGAGACTGTGACAGTAGCTTCCATGTGCCGCTGCTGTTCCGCATTAACGAACAATCGGACGCGGAGACATTCGACCCTGCGAGATTCGACGCAGCTCTGCGGCGCGTCGCGGATCGACATCCAGCAATTCGTGTGGTAATCGACCACGATCCCGAGACAGGCGAACTTCGCCAAACCGTCGTCTCGTCGTCCCAAATCGCCAGCGTTGAAAGGATCGATTTAAACGCCGAATCGCAATCGGCTCACGGTACTCATGGCGATTTCCCCGCCATCTTCCGAGAGCTTGCCAACGAAAAATTTGATCTGTCCGCGGCACCGCCGTTGCGGTGCTACCACACAGCAAACCGAAATCAAACGACTTGGGTGTTGATCGTTATTCATCACATCGTCATCGACGGCCTGTCCGCCGCCCCGATGATCCGTGAACTCTGGAATGAATACCTCACCGGTGGCATAGGCTTCCAGTCTGCGAATTCACCCCCAATCGATTCCCCGGATATCGGCTACTTCGAGTTCCTGAACTGGGAAACACAGTACCTTTCCAGCGAACGATGCCGACGCGACGAAGCGTTCTGGTCCGCAACTCTGACCGGTGCCCGCGGTGACATCGCCTTGCCAGAGTCATCCCTTTCGAGTCGCCCTCATGACACGCAGCGTCACGTCGGTTGTGTCTCTGTCGACCTGACTGATGAACTGAACCAATCCCTCGAAGTCCTATCACGATCCGCTGGGGCACCTCCGTCGTCGGTGCTGCTCACCTGCTATTTCGCGTTGTTGAATCGAATCAGCGGAAGTGATGACTTGGTCGTCACCACCCCGGTCTCGGGACGACCAGGCGGCATGCGTGGCCCGTTTCGTGACAAGGTCGGTTGCTTCATCAATCTGATTGCCACTCGCATTCAGATGCAGGATCCCGAGCCGAAGGATGATTGCGGCCAAGCCTCGTTTAGCCACTGGATCCGCTCGGTCACGCAGAGTTTCCTGGCGGCGATGGAGCACGGCCAGTTGCCGTTCTCACGCCAACTTCGTTCCGCCAACCTGTCGATCGTAGGCCAACATGACCGAGCTTTTTTCCCGTATTCGTTCACTTACCAAAACATCTTCGACACCTGGGATCCGAACGCGTCCTGGCAATCTTTCGCTCAACCCGACCTGCGTTTATATCAAGAGATCGAAGACGATCTGACACTCGAAGTCTACGAGTTCTCGGATCGCCGAACCCTGAACTGGAAGTTTCAAACCGATCGATTCGATGAAGCCACCATCCGATCCTGGAACCGGTTGTTCTTGCACTTGTTGAAGCAAGCGGCCAATGTTCCCAGCCAACCACTGTCCGAGTTGTCGCTGATCCCACCGGATGAACTGACGTGCATTCGCAATCGATTCGATCGTCGCGACGAGGCTCGAACGGCCCCCGCCACCGTCGTGCAGTGGATCGATCAAACCGCCAAGGATCACGGAGACCACATCGCCGTCGTCGATCCAATCCAAACCTGGTCCTACGCCCGCTTAGTCGAAGACTCGCAAACAATCGCCACACGATTGAACGAACACGGTTTCGGTCGCGGGGACGTGATCTCCATCTCAGCCGATCGCAATGCAAAACGCATTGTGGAGATCTTAGGCGTCCTGCGCAGTGGTGCCGCTTACCTTCCCACTGATCCCGATGATCCGGAATGTGTCTGCAGGCACAGGCTCGAAACCGTGAACGCGGTCAGGCTCAACGATGCCTTGCAAAACCACCGCGACGATGCAATCCGCTCGTGCACAGAGAAATGTCCCGACACTGGCTCCCTCGCCTATGTCTTGTTCACATCTGGAACCAGCGGTCGCCCCAAAGCGGTCCCCATTCGGCATGACAGTTTGGTCAATCTCTGTCACGCAATGATCGACGCCTATGAACTGACCGCGTCCGACGCAGCACTGCAATTCGCGTCGCTGACGTTCGACATGTCCGTCGAAGAGATCTTTCCGATCCTCTGCGCCGGAGGCCGTCTCGTCCTGCGATCAGAAGACGACCTCGATCCATCGCGAATGGCCAACCTCGTCACTCAGCATGCCATCACGGTTGCCAACCTTCCGCCGTCTTATCATCTCGCCCTTCAATCACAACCAAGCCTTGCGGCGCAGTTCTACCGTTCGCTTCGCTTGGTTGCCTTCGGCGGCGACAAATTGCCAACTTCGGTTCTGAAAGAGATCGACGCCGCGACACAGGGAAGTCTTCCTCGTGTCTTCAATGCTTACGGCCCTACGGAAACAACCGTCAACGCTTGCTTGGGCGAACTGTCTTCCGACCAACCGCTTCGCCGCATTCACATTGGTCGCCCAATCGCTGGACTGGCCGTTGCCGTCGTCGACTCCGCCGGTCGCCCGTTGCCCATCGGCGTGGTAGGCGAATTGTGCGTTTTCGGTTCGGGAGTCTCCGACGGTTATCTCAATCAACCATCGCCCTCATTTGTTTCGCTGACCTATCCCGGTGATGAGTCCCCCACGCCTGCTTACCTAACCGGTGACCTGGCTTGGATGACGCGAAGTGCCAGCGGCGATGGAGAGCCCGTGATCGAACTGCTGGGCCG
The DNA here is from genome assembly GCF_043100905.1 of Rhodopirellula sp. JB055. Classification (NCBI taxonomy): domain Bacteria; kingdom Pseudomonadati; phylum Planctomycetota; class Planctomycetia; order Pirellulales; family Pirellulaceae; genus Rhodopirellula; species Rhodopirellula sp. JB055. The sequence goes on from NZ_JBICHO010000381.1 coordinate 4,776, forward strand.
AAAAGACTTCCAACTCAGCTTGCGTGGCCATCGCATCGAACCCGAGGACATCGAAGCGTGCCTGGAATCACACCCAGCGGTCCAGGCCGCTGGCATTGGCGTGACTTCTGACGATCGACTGTTCGCTCTGGTGGTGGGTGATTCGACCGAGTCGTCTGTGCTCCGGTCGTGGATGGCCGAACGGTTGCCATCGCGGATGATCCCCAGCCTGATTCGTTGGGTCGATGCGTTGCCGACCAGCGACCGTGGCAAGCTTGATCGAGCGAGCCTCGCTGAAAGGCTCGAAAGCACCCCGGCCCCTTCGCTTTCAAATCCCGCGGGGCCTTTGGACGCACCTTTGAATCGGTCGCCTGAGTGGGATGCGATCTGGGCAGACGTCGCACCGTGTTTGCAAAACATTCTGAATGTCGATGACGTGCAACCTCAAGACAGCTTCGTGCAAGCGGGCGGTCACTCGTTGCTGGCCATCATCGCTGTTTCCAAATTGTCCGATCTGTTTGGCGTGAACCTGACGCTGCGAGAATTCCTAACCGCGGAATCGCTGTACGCGCTCGCCGGGTGCATCGCAGACAAGAAACGACATTCGCCAAACACTACCGTCTCACCTGCGGCAACGAAGCAATATCCCTACACGGCCCCGATGTCGCCTCAGCAAACCCGACTTTGGTACTTGGACCAATTCGGACAAGGCGATGCGTATGTGATTCCAGCGCTCGCCGAAGTCAGTGGAACGTTGGATGTAGAGCGACTGCGAGAATGCTTGCAGGTCATCGCCACCCGCCACGAGTCTCTGCGAACAACCTTTGAGCTGACCGCCGACGGACCTCGGCAAGTCATTCATGAGCATCCGCGAATACCGTTCGAACGACGCTGCTTCCAAGACGCCGCATCGGCAAGGCTCTGGATCGACGAGCAAGCCTGTTTGCCAATGAACCTCGCGTCCGGCCCGCTCTGGAAAGTCTCGCTCGCAAGCTTTGCCAATCAAGATGTTGCGCCCCAAAACGATGCGAACCAGTCGCACTCGATCCTGCTGATCAACCTGCATCACATCATCACCGATGGCTGGTCGATGCGAGTGTTCGTGGATGAACTGCAGCGTCTGTATCGTGACCAACCCGCGTCGTCGTTGCCTGTCTTGCCGATCCGCTACAGCGACTATGCGACTCGCGAATCCAATCTTCGAGCGTTTCCACAGTCCGTAGAAGATTCCCGCTCGCAACTCCTGCGTTTGGGCCTGGACGATTTGCAGGACGTCGAACTGTGGCCTGATCGAACGCCAAACGCAGAATCTGGCGCAATCCCACTGACCTCGGCGGGCGATTACGTTTCGACTCGTCTGAAGGATGAAGCTGGCGCACAGCCCAGCGGAGAGAGCTTCGGTGACCGCGCGTCCTTCGAGGAATCCGAGCACCAACCCAAACACCATACCCAGTGGGAGCCCATTGACGAACAGCCAAATG
>NZ_JBICHO010000382.1:0-11708 GCF_043100905.1 Rhodopirellula sp. JB055
TTGACCGTGAACTGTTCGAGACGCTCATCGAGTCGCCAGAAGTTGCCGCGATGGCCGTGGAATCAATCGACCCATCTTGGCTGCATTCCAACACCGCGAAGATGTTGTTGTCTGCTTACCAAGACCTGGATCTGCAAGGCCGCGACCTCGACGTCGACTCTGTGCTTGTCCTGCTCGAAAATGATTTTTTGAAAAATCAAATCATCACGTTGCAAGACCGCATCGAACAACGAGCAGGACACGTTTTAGACGAGCCACACGTACGATACACCGCGATCTTGACTCGTTTTCGCGAACGAGAATTTGACGCAGAGAAGTCCCGACAAATCGAAAAATTACAGTCCGCGTCCTTGCCCGAAGAGGAGGAGCTCGCGATGTTAGAACAACTCTTTGCCGCCGAGCGAATTCGGCAAACACCTCGCTAACGCAAACCCACCACGGCAACCACGAACAGGAGCCAAGACACCCGACCCAACTGAAGCGTTTCGCGATTCATGATGAATCGCATTTGAAAAGATTTCAAACACGACACTCCAGTCATGCCTGAACTGAATCACGTGATTCAGGTTCCCGCAAACAATCAGCTTGACTGACCGTTCCATGAAGGAACGTGACCCATAACAGGAGGTTTTTCCGATGCAATTGATGGACCAAGATCTTTCGCAACTCATCGCCCGTGGAACCAAGGATGGTTTCCTCACTTACGATGAAGTCAACGCATACCTGCCCGACGAAGACGTCAACCCAGAGAAGCTCAACTCGCTCCTGTTGGCTCTGGAAAACCGCGGCATCCAACTGATCGAAGCCTCGGAAAAAAAGGCCCGCGACGCTGCAGCACGTCGCCCCGCTCCCAACGTTCGCGACTTGCGTCCGACTGAAATGGGCGTCGACGAAGAAACTCCCGAACAAGCGTTGGCAAACGAAGTCGCGTCACAAAGCTTCTCGTCAGCCGACCTGCCCAAGGCCAGCGAAGATCCCATTCGCATGTACCTCAGTCAAATGGCTGAGATCCCTTTGCTGACTCGCGAAGAAGAGATCGCACTGGCAAAGAAGATCGAAATCACTCGCAAGCAATACCGTCGCTCGCTGCTGGAAACCGACTATGCCTTGCGAGCGACCGTCGACACATTGCAAAAGGTCCACTCCGGTGAACTGCCCTTTGACCGCACGATCAAAGTCTCACTCACCGAGCGACTGACCAAAGAGCAAATTTCCCAGCGGATGCCGCACAACCTGCGGACGCTGAACGACCTGATCGCCAAGAACAAAGCGGACTTTGAAATCTTGGTTCGCCGCAGTGCATCGCCACGCTTGAAAGCGGAAGTTCGCAAGCAATTCCTGCGTCGCCGTCGCAAGTGCCTGGAACTGGTCGAAGAACTGTCGCTGCGAAGCCGCCGCGTCACCCCGCTGCTGCATCAACTCGAAAAAATCTCCGGCCGGATGACGTTCATTCGCGAGCGATTGGCTGAACTTGGCAACGACGCGATGAGCCGCGATGAAGCCGCGGACTTGCGTCAAGAACTTCGCGAATTGATGCTCGTCACGCAGGAAAGCCCAACCAGCCTGCACAACCGCATGACCAAGGTTCGCCGCCACTTCGATCAATACGAAGCCACCAAACGCGAACTCAGCGCTGGCAATCTTCGCTTGGTTGTGTCCATCGCGAAAAAGTACCGCAATCGTGGCCTGTCGTTCCTGGACTTGATCCAAGAAGGCAACACCGGCCTGATGCGAGCGGTCGACAAGTATGAATATCGTCGCGGATTCAAATTCAGCACTTACGCCACTTGGTGGATTCGCCAAGCGATCACCCGCGCGATCGCTGACCAAGCTCGCACGATCCGCATCCCGGTTCACATGATCGACGTGCTCAGCAAACTTCGCCAAGCACAAAAGCGACTGACCCAAACACTCCGTCGCGAACCCACTTACGAAGACATCGCCGAAGCGACCGATGTGCCACTCGAAGAAGTCCGCCGCGTGATGGACATCGGCCGCCACCCCGTCAGCCTTGACCGACCTGTCGGCGAGGGGGAAGACAGCAGCTTTGGCGAATTCGTCCAAGACAGCGAAACGGACAACCCGGTCCGTATCGCCGCCAGTGGCATGCTTCGCAACAAGATCGATGAGCTACTGAAGACACTCACCTTCCGGGAACGCGAAATCATCCGTTTGCGATACGGCTTGGTCGATGGATACAGCTACACCTTGGAAGAGTGCGGACGTATCTTCAAAGTGACCCGGGAACGAGTGCGTCAAATCGAAGCCAAAGCCGTCGCGAAAATGCAAAGCCCATCGCGTGCCGAACGTTTGTCGTCCTACCTCAAACCCGCTGCCTAGCCCAGCATTCGCGTTCGGCACCGATCGAGCGAAGTGAACTTCTCCAAGCCTTTGGCGAACCGTCTTGCAAGAGACGGATTGCCAAAGGTTTTTTTGTTGGAATCGGTTTCCAGAGAAACAAAACCCGCACCCCGAATTGGAATTTTGTGATACAACGCGGCGGTGGCTCGCCTTCGCTCGGCCCGCCAACCGCCTTCCCTGTCCAAGCGTGATTTCCGTGGCGTAATGTCGCGGAAACGCAATTCTGCAGGCGACGGTATGGGTTTTTGCGACGAGTAAGTTTTTAATGGTAGACAGGTGACCTTCACCTATCACCGATGCCTTGGTGATTGGCTGATGGCTGTTGCCGCATTCGGGTGTGAATGCTGTTCAACTAAGGAAATCAGAGGATAGAAATGGCGACTGGTACGCCGACGAACGGTCCTGGTGACGCAGCCTTGTCATCGGACTCCGGCACAGAAGAAGTTCGGCTGGAACAGTTTCAATATGATGACGGCATTGTCCGTTTGTTTGCGACGGCAACGATTGTTTGGGGCATCGTCGCCACACTGGTCGGCTTGATCGTCGCCGTGTTGCTGGTGCTTCCGTCGATCACTGGCGGTATGCCGTGGTTCACGTTTGCACGTCTGCGTCCCCTGCACACCAACGCCGCGATTTTCGCTTTCGCAGGCAACGGGATCTTCGCCGCGGTTTACTACAGCACCCAGCGGCTTTGCAAAGCTCGCATGTGGAGCGACGTCCTCAGCCGCATGCACTTCTGGGGCTGGCAACTCGTCATTGTTTTAGCCGCCATCACGCTGCCACTCGGAATCACACAGAGTCGCGAATACGCTGAATTGGAATGGCCGATTGACTTGCTGATCGCAGTCGTGTGGCTGTTCATCTTCGGCGGCAACTTTTTGATGACCTTGATCAAGCGTCGAGAACGACACATGTACGTCGCGTTGTGGTTTTACATCGCCACGATTGTGACCGTCGCACTGTTGCACGTGTTCAACAACTTGGTCATTCCTGCGGGCTGGTTCAAAGGCTACAGCGTGTACGCCGGCGTCCAAGATGCATTCATGCAGTGGTGGTACGGCCACAACGCGGTCGCGTTCTTCCTGACGACACCGTTCTTGGGATTGATGTACTACTTTTTGCCCAAAGCGGCTGAACGCCCTGTGTTCAGTTACAAGCTCAGCATCATTCACTTTTGGTCGCTGGTTTTCATTTACATCTGGGCCGGTCCTCACCACCTGCACTACACGGCACTGCCTGAATGGGCCAGCACGCTGGGGATGCTATTCAGTCTGATGCTATGGATGCCCAGTTGGGGCGGCATGATCAACGGTCTGCTGACGTTGCGTGGTGCCTGGCACAAAGTGGCAGCCGACCCGGTGCTGAAGTTCTTCGTCGTCGGCGTCACGTTCTACGGCATGAGCACATTTGAAGGGCCAATGCTGTCGATCAAATCGATCAACGCTTTCACCCACTACACCGACTGGACCATCGCTCACGTTCACGCGGGTGCCCTGGGTTGGAACGGGTTCATGGTGTTTGGGATGCTGTACTGGATGCTGCCACGGTTGTTCCAAACCAAGATGTGGAGCGAGAAACTGGTCAGCCTTCACTTCTGGACCGGAACCATCGGGATCCTGCTTTACATCATCCCGATTTACGCCGCTGGCCTGATGCAAGGTTGGATGTGGCGAGCCATGGATGACACCGGCCACCTGATGTACCCGGACTTCATTGAAACCACCCAGTCCATCGTTCCACTTTGGTGGCTGCGAGTGGTTGGCGGCGTGCTGTACGTCAGCGGCATGCTGATGTTGGGCATGAACTCCATCATGACTTGGATGGGACGTCCCGCCGAATACGAAACCCCAGTGCACACCGCACCTCGTCTGACCAAGCACTATGTGGATCACACGCCTGAGCCACAAAGTCCGATCGAAGGTGCTCCCGTGCTCGAAGTCGGCAAGAAGGTCAGTATTTGGAGCCAGATGGGTTGGCACCGTCGCTGGGAACGCTTGCCCGTCCGTTTCACGGTCTTCACGACTCTCGCCGTTGTCGCTGCGACCTTGTTCGAGGTGATTCCAACGTTCTTGATTCGGTCCAACGTGCCGACGATTGCAACGGTCAAGCCGTACACGCCGCTGGAACTTGCCGGACGACACATCTTCGTTTCAGAAGGTTGCTACAACTGCCACTCTCAAATGATTCGTCCCATCGTTTCAGAAACGAAGCGTTACGGCGAATACAGCAAGCCCGGTGAATTCATCTACGACCGACCATTCCAATGGGGCAGCCGTCGCATCGGTCCCGACCTCGCTCGTGAAGGTGGAAAGCAGAGCAGTTTCTGGCACTGGACTCACTTTGAGAACCCAGAAAACGTTTCTCCTGGCAGCGTGATGCCGGACTACGGTCACCTGTTGACCGAAGAAATGAACTACGACGCGATTGCTCCTCATGTGAAGGTCGCCTCGTACCTGGGTGCCGAATACACCGAAGAAGAACTGAACAACACGGCAGAAGTCGCTTACAAGCAAGCCGAATACATCGCCGCTGACATCGTCGCTCAAGGTGGTCCAGCCAAAGCGTACGAGAAGCAAGCGATCGCCTTGATTGCCTACTTGCAACGAGTGGGCGTCGACTTGTTCGCGACAGAAGAACCTGAGGCAACCGAGGAGCCAACCGATCCCGAAGCTGCGGAAGGCGAAGAAGCTGAAACCACCGAAGAGGTCGCCAGTCAGGATTCCAACCTGACTGCTCATTCGCAAACGGTTGCTGCGAAGTAGCCCCCCAAAGTTTGATCCAAATGCGTTTCCAACGCTCACCCAACACCCTTCTGTGAGAACGTCATGATCCGAGATCTTGTCAGTGCTCTCGACTATTCATCGTTTGCCGAATTGGCACTCGCTCTGTTCGTCGTTGCCTTCGCCACAATGACTTACGGAACACTCCGACTTTCCCAAAATGCAACCGATCGATTTGCATCGATTCCACTGAGTGACGAGGTGGAGGATCCACGACCATGAGCCAAGTGACAGAATACGACAACGCGCCCAAGACAGATCACGCTTACGACGGGATCGAAGAATTTGACAACCCACTGCCCGGTTGGTGGAAATGGTTGTTCATCGCTTCCATTGTCTTTAGCCCCTTCTATTTTTTGTACTACCACAACGGAACTGCTGGTCGTTCCGTAGAAGACCTATACGGCGTCGCGTTGGCAGAGAACACACGCCTGCAGTTCGAGGAAATCGGTGACCTCAAACCCGATGAAGCGACTCTGGTCGCTTACATGGAAAAACCCAACTGGGTTCGAGTTGGTCAATCCGTTTTTAAAGCCAACTGCATCTCTTGCCATGGCCGAGAAGGCGAAGGCCAAGTCGGTCCGAACCTGACCGACGATTACTTCAAGAACATCAAGAACATCGAAGACATCGCCAAAGTCATCAACAACGGTGCGGGTGGCGGAGCGATGCCGAAGTGGGCGGACCGATTGCACCCCAACGAGGTTGTCTTGGTATCCGCCTACGTCGCCACCCTGCGTGGCAAGAATATCGAAAGCAGTCGAGGCCCAGAGGGCAAAACCATCCCTCCATGGCCCGAACCCGTTGAATCAGACCCTGAAACCCCCGAAGAATAAGCCCTAGTACAATGTCCACGCGAACCTCGTTGCCTCTCATTTCGCCTTCACCTTGCAAGGTTTGTTACGCAGCGGATCGCGACGGGACATCTGGCGGCGGCGGGTCTCAGGACAACGAATCGCTGCTCAAGCCAGAGGAACATGTGCTGAGCACGTTAGAGGCCGATGGTAGTCGCCGTTGGCTTCGCCCCAAACTTTCGATGGGTGAATGGTGGAAACGCCGACGCGTCACAGCCTACATCTTGATGGTGGTGTTTGTCGCGATCCCTCATTTGCGGATTGGTGGCAAGCCTCTGATTTTGCTGGACATTGCCGCTCGTGAATTCACGGTGTTAGGCAAAACGTTCTACCCCACCGACACGTTGGTTCTGGCGTTGTTCATGCTCAGCGTGTTCGTGAGCATCGTCCTGATCACGGCGATCACCGGTCGAGCTTGGTGTGGTTGGGCGTGTCCCCAAACCGTCTACATGGAATTTTTGTTCCGCCCCATCGATCGCTTTTTCGATGGCACCTTGGGCAAAGGCGGAAAACCAGCACGCGGGATCAGCCCGGTTTGGCAGATCGCTCGGGTTGCCGTTTATGTTGTGCTTTGCATGTTCCTTGCCCACACGTTCCTGGCATACTTCGTCGGCACCGAGAAATTGTCCCAGTGGGTTCGCAGCTCACCGATCGACCACCCGTCCGCGTTCCTGGTAATGGCGGGCACGACCGGTTTGATGCTGTTCGATTTTCTGTTTTTCCGAGAACAACTGTGTTTGATCGCGTGCCCCTACGGACGCTTCCAGTCGGTCATGTTGGATGAGCAATCCAAGATCGTCGCCTATGACCCCGTTCGCGGCGAACCTCGCATCAAAGGCAAACGAACCCACGATGACGAAAAAGGAGTCGACCTGGTCCGCGGAAAAGTGGCCGGTGATTGTGTCGACTGCCATCAATGCGTGGTCGTCTGCCCAACCGGAATCGACATTCGTGACGGGTTGCAGATGGAGTGCATCAACTGCACACAGTGCATCGATGCCTGCGATGATGTGATGCACAAGGTTGGCAAACCCAAGGGGCTGATTCGCTACAGTTCTCAGGACGCCATCGCGAGAAAGCCCAAGAAACTCCTTCGTGCGCGAACGATCATTTACCCGATTGTTCTGGTGGGCGTCTTCTCGGGGCTGGCCATGGCGATCTTTAGCAAGAGCGGATTCGACGCGAGAATCCTTCGCGGTCGTGGGGCTCCCTATTCCCTGCTCGGGGCGAAGGAAGTCTCCAATGCGTTCAACTTACGATTGGTCAATCGGACCGAGATCCCTCAAACGTACGAATTGTCAGCCAATCTCTCGAGCATTCAGGTTGAAATCATCGACACAGACGCTCAACGACTCGAACCCGCTGAATCCAAACTGTTGCCGTTTCGATTGAACTTTCCCTCATCGATGACCATGGGCGATGGGAACGAGCCCATCGAACTGACGGTCAAGGATCAAAGCGGCAACGAACGCATCATCTCTATGAAGGTCCTGGGGCCACGTCGTTAATCATGTCATTCCAAACCGATTCCAAACCATCCGTTGAAACGCAACAGAAGGACGAGCGTCGTGCCAAACGATTCTACATTTCCTTGGTGTTGCTACTCTTCGCCATTCAGGCCACCATTCTTGGCACCGCGTTGAAACTCGCGATCGGTGACCCTGCCTTGGCGGTGGTCCCCGATTATCACCAAGCCGCTCTGAACTGGGACAAATCGCATCGTGCGTCGCTTGCGTCGGACCGTCTGGGATGGAACGCTGAGGTCATTGTCTCAAACGTTTCCGATGCCCAAGGCCAGCGAGCCATTTCGGTAGAACTTCACGACGAACGGGGTGAACCACTCGACGATCTGCAGGTCGAAACAATGATCTATCGACACGCCGATGCGGGTGCGTTCCAGGCCATCGATTTGCCTAACACTGGCGACGGACGTTACCTGGGCATGGCATCCATGCCAGAGCAGGGACTTTGGCAAATCGAAGTGAGCATCGGTGGTGCCGGTGAGCCAATGACGTTGACGCGCACACTCGAATTGGAAAATTGAAATGTGGATGTTAGCCAGTGCCGTGGTCACGGCTAGTTTATTAGGCAGTATGCACTGCGTCGGCATGTGCGGGCCACTCGCGATTTGGGCCAGCGGTGCAGGCGAGAAGCAACCCAAATCGACCGTGGTCTGGTCCACCACGCTGTACCACCTTGGGCGTCTGCTGACATACGTGTTGGCCGGATTGATCGCCGGCACGATCGGCAGCCTGGTCGAAATCGGCGGCGAAACACTCGGCGTCCAGTTGGCTGCCGCGCGCGTTGTGGGCACGATCATGATGGCACTGGGAATTTGGAAGCTGTGGCAAATTGTGTCCGTCAATCGCGCGACGCCCAAACCAGTCACGCCGTCTCGGATCGGAGGAGTTCTGGTTCGGTTGCGGCCACTGATCTTCAAGCTGCCCATTGCGGGACGAGCCCTGACGATTGGGATGTTGACGACGTTACTGCCGTGTGGATGGTTGTATCTGTTTGCCTTGGTCGCAGCGGGAACGGGCCAAACCCTCAACGGTGGTTTGGTGATGGCCGCCTTCTGGTTGGGGACGGTGCCGGCACTCACCGCCCTGATCGCTGGCACCCAATCGTTGTCACGGCGATTCACCAAGTTCATCCCGGCAGCTGCGGCCGCAACTTTGATCATCACCGGCGGCTACACTGCATCAGGACGTGGTTTCGCCGATTTGCAATCGTTGACCGACATCCGCGCAGGCGTCGACCTGGATTTGGACGGAACGAATTCCCAACAAGCGTTGTCTGAATTGACCGAAACGCCGCTGCCATGTTGTTGCGCCGAGGGCATTCCTTGCGAATCGCCTGAAGAGTGATCGCACGTCATGTCTTCGAAACTGGACGCATCCAAAGATGAGGCAGCTGCTTCGTCGACCAACACAACCTTGCCGTGCATCCATTGCGGTGAACCAACCGACGTGCACCGGGACGCAGATCCCCAAACCGTGTTTTGTTGCAACGGATGCCGAGGTGCTTACGAGCTGATCCACGGATGGGGGCTCGAAAATTACTATGGTTTGCGCGAACAGTTGGCAGGCGGCGGCCAACCGATCGATCGTGTCGGGCAACCACCCTCCGAGAGCGCCCCGCACGAACGATACACGGTCTTTGATCGAGCGGATTACCTGGGTGCATCCCAACCCATCGAGCAACCAGACGGGACAATGATGTGCGAATTGGCGGTGCATGGATTGCACTGCGCTGCCTGCGCTTGGTTGATCGAAAACGTCGCCACGCGAACGCCGGGTTGGCTCGACGCTCGTGTGAAAATGAGCGAACACACCATGCGTGTCGTGTTCGATCCCAAGAGAATATCGCTCAGTCGTATCGCTCAACCTCTCGATCGCCTGGGCTACGAACTGTCGCCGCTCCCCGAAATACGCGAAGACCACTTTCGACAAGAGAATCATCGACTTCTGATCCAAATCGCATTCGCAGGATTCTGTGCAGCCAACGCAATGTGGATCGCCATCGCGCTGTATGCGGGTGAAGCTTCTGACGTGGAGGCCGAGCACTGGTCCTTCCTGAGATGGATGGGAACCGGCTTGGGACTGGCCGCGGTGCTATTGCCCGGGCAGACGTTTTTCAAAGGTGCATGGGCGTCGGTGAAAACTCGAACGCCACACATGGATTTGCCCGTCGCGATGGGACTGTCTGTTGGCACGATGGCAGGATTGGTTGCTGCGATCACAGGGCAGGGGGAGTCCTACTTTGACTCTCTAGCTGTGCTGGTGTTCCTGCTATTGATCGGTCGTTGGATTCAATTCCATCAACAGCACCGAGCCGCGAAAGCAGTGGACTTGTTGCTACGGATCACGCCGCGCCACGCCCAACGCATTTTAAACGACGGTCAAACCGAGTTAGTCCTCGTCGATAACTTGCGTCCCGAAGATTCCGTTCGCGTGATGGCGGGGCAGAGTGTTCCCGTCGACGGCGTGATCCTGGCGGGACAATCTTCGATCGACCAGTCTTTGCTGACTGGAGAAAGCCTGCCCGTATCGGTTCAGGTCGGTGAATCCGTTTCTGCGGGGACGGTGAACCTGCAGAGCCCGTTGGACGTCCGGGTCACCTCAGTGGGCCGTGACAGCCGCATTGGTCAGGTCATGCAATCGGTTGAAGAAGCCGCTTCGCAAAAGACGCCCATCGTTCAGTTGGCCGATTCAATCGGTGGCTATTTCGTGGTCATTGTTACGTTGCTCGCGATCATCACGTTTCTCGTGTGGCTGGGCGATGGATTCGGTCCTGCGGCATCGCATGCGACGTCGTTGCTGATCGTTGCTTGCCCTTGTGCGTTGGCCCTGGCAACTCCACTGGCCATCGCGGTAGCACTGGGAAGAGCCGCGAAACGCAAAATTTTGATTCGAGATGGCTCATCACTGCAAACGCTAGCGTCTGTTGGAACGATTTGGTTCGATAAAACGGGAACACTGACCGAAGGCAAACCACGAGCCGAGTTTGTCGAAGGCGATGCCTCCGCAATCGCTCACGCCGCAGCGGTTGAACGAGGCTGCGAGCACCCAATTGCGATCGCCATCCAACGCGAAGCCAATCGGCGTGATCTGGACATTCCCACCAACGCGAAACTCGATCAAGTCCACGTGGGTGGTGTTTCGGGCACCAGCGACGGGCACTCCATCTTGGTAGGAAGCCTTTCGTTCATGCGAGAACACCATGTTGCGATCAACGATCCAATCTTAGCCGCGTGCGAACACTGCACCAATCGATCGGCCAGTCCCAGCGTGATAGCAATCGACGGCATTGCAATCTGTGTTCTTGCCATCAGCGATCCGTTGAAACCGAACGTTGCTGGGTTCTTGGATTCACTTCGCAACCAAGGTTGGCACGTCGGCATCCTCTCCGGTGACCACCCCAAGATCGTCACCCATGTAGCTCAGCAACTGGGTTTGGATCCCGCACACGCTCTGGGCGGCCTGTCACCAGAAGCGAAATTAAAATGCGTCCAAGACCATTCGCAGGGATCAACCGTTATGGTCGGCGATGGTGCGAACGACGCGGCGGCGCTGGCGGCAGCCGATGTCGGGATCGCTGTCCGCGGAGGAGCGGAGATCAGCCTTCAGGCTGCTCCCATTTATGTCGCCTCTGACAACATCGTCGCAATTGACGATTTGATTCGAGCATCGCGGAGAACCCAGGCGTTGATTTACACGGCCTTCACCGCCTCGCTCAGCTACAATGTGATTGCGGTCGGCCTCGCGATGACAGGCCGCATCAGTCCACTCGTCGCGGCCATTCTGATGCCCATCAGCTCCGTCACCGTGCTCGGCCTCACACTCGCCTGGCCCATTTTTCGTGAGAAAAAACCATGAGCGTTCTCTTCATTGCGCTGCCATTGGCATTGCTCCTCGGAGCAGGTGGAATGCTGGCCTGCATCATGTGCATTCGCGGCGGTCAGTACGACGACCTGGAATCACCTGCCGTTCGAATCCTGATCGATGAAGACAGCCTCCCTCGCCACTCAGACACCGGCGCACAAACGACGAGCGAAGTGAGCCCTGACAGAGCTACCGATCCGGCCCAAATTGCCCAGGATCGCTCGCACTGAATTTTGAGCAAAATTTGGTCTCGGGTTGACCGATAAAGCGCCTATGAATCGGCGCATCCTAAAAATTCCAAACGGAACCCGCCACGCCCGCCATGACTT
>NZ_JBICHO010000383.1:0-19713 GCF_043100905.1 Rhodopirellula sp. JB055
TGGCCGGTATCGACACACTCGTCAGCACTCGCCTCGATCCAGGCATCGACCCAATCGTCGAAGCCGACCGTCGCGGTAGCATCTTGGCCATCATCCGTTTGGGTGACAAAGACATCGAGATGGCTGGCGGCAACGGCGGAATGGCAATGGGCGGCATGATGGGTCCTCCCATCGCTGGCTTGCCTGCACCTTTCGCTCCAGCGATGACCGATGGATGCGGTGGCCCAAGTGCCGGCAAGTCCGGTACGCCAATGGGATTGCCCGGCATGATCGCTGGTGTCAACGCTCCTCAGTACGGAATGCCTCACACTGGCACGCCAATCGGATTGCCCGGACCACCTCACATCCCATTGGGTGCTCCCGCCGGTTTGAAAAAGCATGTGATTCGCAACCACACTCACATGAACATTCCGCGTCCTGTTGAGAAGATGAAAATCGATGTTCGCCAACAACCTGGCATGAGCTACCCCAACCCGGTCAGCCGTGTTCGGATCACCGAGCAGAACATCAACCCAGGCATTCCAAATGCTCGTCCTCACTACGACAAAGCCAGCCAAGGCGTCTACTAATCAGTAACGCTTGAATTGGAAAGTCGGTGACAACCGAACGCAGTCAGGCTCGCGGGCCTGACTGCTCCGAAATACGACGCGGTGTTTTGTTTCGGCAAAACGCCGCATCGTCACTGCCCAGAGCAACGATCAAACCTGCCCAAAGCAGATACAGCAACGCCCACGAGCTTGCCAAGTAGCTGCCCGAGAACGAATATCGCAACCGGATTGAGACTCATGGCAATCGCACGCATTACTCCGCCCAGCAACTTGCTGAATACCGGATGGGCTCTGCCTTCGCTCGCGATCGCCTGCGTGTTGGCAACCAGCGTCTCATCCTCAGCGGCCGATCCCTCCCAATATCTTTCGTCCAACGGACAACACCGATTGTTCAACGGTGCGATGCCACCGGGCGCGATCGCCGCCACACGACAGATGGCTGGTCCTGGCGGCACGGCTGCGATGGGCGTGCAGGCACCTTATTACCAACCCGTTCAGATCCGCGGCCCACAAGGTGTTCGATTCGCCCTGCCACAAATGGGCAGCTTTCAAGATCCTGAACCGGGTTTGATGGCGGGTCTCTTGGTCGGCCAAGTCTATCGCTTCCAAGTCACAGGGATTCGCGGCGCCGAAGGGGCTGAATTGTTCCCAACCTTGGAAATGGTCGACCGCACCTATCCGCCACCAGGATTGGCCACTCGCTATCCCATCATTGTCACGATTGACGAAGAAGACCTGCAAGCGGCGTTGGATGGCCAAATGGTCACACGCGTGATCTATCTCGAAGATCCACAAACCGCCGTGCCATTGGCTCAAGAACCCACGACCAACAGCGACACCGGCGGTGAAACCCCGATCGATGTGTCTCAGTTCCAAGACCCACTGCAAGTCGCAGATCGCCTCGGCCGAGTCGTCGCGATCTTGCGAATCGGGTCGCTCGCCCCGCCACGTTCTCAGGAACTGGCGCCCCAGTTTTTCTTTGGCTATCCCACCTGGGCACCCATCTTCAAGCCGGAATCATGATGCATCCAGCTCGCCTTTCCGAGGTTGCGATCCTATCGCAAACAACGAACATCGCACAACGAAACTTCGCACCTCTGTGCTTGGCTTGGTTTGCTGTTGGTGCTGCCGCACTGTTGATCAGCGGCTGTGCCACTCCGGTCGCCTCGCCGACAAGTTCGCTCACCCAGCATCCTGTTTCGCCGACACAACCGGCGCCGGCACAACCGGCGCCGGCACTCGCGCAAGCACCTGTCGCTTCCGCTCAACCTGCGTTGGATGTGGCGTCGCTGTATGGAGCAACTTCGGTGACGTCCAACGTTCCAGGTGCGAACGTCTCACTGGAACCATCCGGAATCGCCCAAGTGGGCTTCCGGAATCGAACAGCTTGCGGCTGCGGGAACACAACCTGTGCCGGAGAGTGCGGTGCCATCAACGGCATGGCAGGTGACTGTGTCGCGTGTCAGCCCATGCCAGCGATGCCCACGATGCGTGCTCCGTGGGGAGTCGACCCACAAGAGTTCCTTTGCGATGGTGGCGACCAAGATCCCCAGGCCCGTCTGACTCGGGGCGATGTGATCAATGGTTTGCAACCCGAAGACACCGTCACGCACTACACCACCGAAGCCGGTGACATCGAATTCTCGGCGTCCAACCGAGTCTGCGTTTACTCGCCACGCTTCGCATCCGTGCGTCGCATCACGGGCGCCATTTCAAACGATCGATCGATCACTGTCGGCGGCACGTTCCAGCCTGTGGGTCCCCGCGGCATCGACTTGGATCAACCTGGACTGGTCATGACCGACACCACCAAAATTGCTCACAGCGAGTTGACCCGACGTGTCGATGCGATGCGAGATCGCAACCGAGGTGTTCCAGTTGAAAACGTACAACAAATCGAAGTTGCCGAAGACGTCCTCGCCTTGCTGACCAACATCCGCCGACTCAGCTTGTCTGAGCTGGATGAGTCGCAACTGGCTCTCGTCGAACGCTTTGCCAACGCCGCGATCGCTTGGTCGATCGATGAATCGGTCGAGGTGGAGATCCAAGACTTGAAACCACCAACCTTGACACGCGATCAAAAGGTCGATGCGGTGGTCGTGTACGACTTCCCCGAAGCCGGACGCGTCAACCTGATCAAACTGGCCGACAAACAACACGCTCCGGTCGGCGATACAGTGACCTTCGCACTGCGATTGCAAAACGTGGGTGACTCGCCGGTCAACGGAGTTGTTGTGACGGACAACTTGACCACGCGTTTGGAATACATCGCCGAATCGGAATCCGCGACGATGGACGCTGAATTCAGCATTCAACCGAACCAAGCGGGCTCGGATCAATTGATCTGGAAATTGACCGAAGAACTCGGCGTCGGCGAAACCGTGACGATCGAATTCCAATGCAAAGTACGTTGAGTCCGATCGACCAATGAAAAAAAGCGTGACGAGGCCAAAGCCAAGTCACGCTTTTTGAAACGTTGAGATCAGAACGTCGCGTCAGGGATCAACCCCACAAACCAGCGACATCGTCGGCCAACAGATCCAGCAGATCGTCGTCATCTGAATCGGAATCCGAAGAGGTGTCACCCGACACCACGGCACCATTCGAAGAAGCATCCGCCGAACCGGACGCTCCACCAGTGACCTTGGAGTCAGCCGAGAGGTCACCGATTGCTTGATCAGTCGCATCACTGGCAAGCGTTTGGATGCCAGTCGAGATCGACTCACCAGCGGCCGCGATTGACTCACCTGAGGAGACGTCGTTTAGGTAGTTGATGACTCGCAGAGCATCGATGGCACTGACGCGTCGGTCACCGTTGACGTCGTGATAATACAAGTTCGAGTTTGCTGATCCGGGTTCACCCGCAACCGCCGAATCCAAACGGGACAATTCGTTGATGACCAACAAAGCGTCGATGGCGGTGACAAGGTTGTCACCGTTGACGTCCGCTGGCAGGTTCGTGTTTTGCAGTGGTTCCCCGCTGCCTGTGATCGTGAATGACAGCGAATCATAGATGATCTGCGAAGGATCCACTCGTTCGTCGCGGTCGTCCAACAATGTGTCTTGGAAAGGGAACCGGTCGGCTGGCGAGCCGGTGATGGTTGCCGTTCCTGGTGCGATCGCTTCGAAGTACAAGGTCGCCATCAAGGGGCTGACGCCCGTCGCGGGTTGTCCGGTGTCGTTCCGCAGCGAACCAAATTCGTCAATCAAACCTTCGCGTGTGTTCACGCCGACCGCGGCTTCGGAGTTGAATTCATCTGCGAACTCGACATCGAAATCAAAGTCGTCGCCCGAAATCGTGTCGGAAGGAACGATGCGTCCGGCGTCATACAAGACGTCCAGGAAACCAGCGAAGACGGGATATGGATCACGCTCGGTCAAATCGTCTGCGACAACTCGAACACCAAAGCGTTGGCCAACCGCGACCGTGGAAATCGGATTGCCCGATTCATCCACCAACTCGAAGTCGAACTCAGCCAGCGGGTCTTGATTGGCACCCACCACCAAAGTCACTTCCGCGATGCTGGTGACGATTCCGAATGTCGGGCTGGAAACCGTGGTCACGTACGTGAACGAGTCGTAACCGCTGAAGCCAATGTCAGCGGTGTAACCGATGTAGTCATCCGACAAATCGTTGGGCGTGCCGTTGTCACGAACAATCGCGACACCGTTGGCTGCACCTTGGTTGACTTCAAAGGAAATGACTTCGCCACCGACTCCCAACAAGTCATTGTCGAGAACATCGAGCTCGGATTCAAAACTGCTGCTGATCGACAGCCCGTCGCTATCAAGCCCAAGCGGGAACGAATCGTCCAACGCCGAGGGGAAATCAGGCCCGGCCGGTGCAATCGCGACTTCGACCGAACCGTATCGAATCTCGCTGAAGTCCAACGCGGTGGATTCATCAATCAACACCGTTTCACTGACGGCCGCGTCCGATGGATCCGCTTGGAAGACGGCAATCCCAGATCCAATCGCTTGAAGCGTGATGGTGAACAGTTCTTCGGGTCCAGTGTGAGACGCTACATCTTCACCTGTTCCATTGACGGTCGACAGATTCGAAATCGACTGAGCCGCACCGATTTCATCGAGCAATCCAGGCGTCAACGTGTTTCCGAGTTGGAAGCTACCAGGTGTTTCGAATTTAGGACCAAAGGTGATGTCGAATGGGAAGGCGTCACTCGAATCGGTGTCAACAGTTGTCACCAACTCACTGGAATACAACACGTCCAGGAATGCCGAAGCCAATCCTTGAGGCGTTTGGGCAGGCAATTCACGCAAGTCGTCCACGCTGACTCGCAATCGGAAAATATCGCCTTGTTGCAACGTTGGACGTGGCGTGTCGTTGACTTCGTCCAAAATTTCCAACGTGAAGGAGGCCAAGTCATCGGCATCGGCGTCCGGGTTGATCGAAACGGTCACGGTCGCCGTCGAGAAGTTATTCTCGCTGTCTTGAACCGTGTACATGAACTGTTCCGACCCCGTGAAACCAGCCGCAGGCGTGTACCGGACCGATTGATTGTTCTGGGTCAGGACAACGGTGCCGCCCGCAGAACCGTTGGTGACCGACGCCAAGGTCAGACCACCAGGGGCGTTCGATGCAATGTCATTGTCCAGAACATTCAACGGGAAACCACCGCTGCTGTTCGCGTTCGCTGGGATGCGATAAATGTCATCCAAAGCGATCGGGTCTTCGGTTTGGAACGTCACGTTGACGCTCACCGTGGCGGTCGCCACGTTGCCTTGCGTGTCCACCACGCGGTACTGAATGGTGTCTTGACCGACAAAGTTATTTGGCGGTGTGTAAAGCAACTGCTGTTGACCAGCCCCAGCGGAACTGATGGTCACCACGCCTTGAGTCGCAGCGGTGCCTTGGGTGGTGATCGTCAGCGGATTGGATGCTGAGTTGAAGTCATTGGCCAAGACATCAATCGGGAAACCCTGACTGTTGCGAGGCACCGACACACTGTCGTCATTGGCGAGGTCACCGTTGCTCAAAACACGAACGGCGTAGTCTTCCACTTCGCCCGAGCCGGCAAAGCCAGTCTCTGCGACATCCGTCTGTTGGCTCAGTCGGAAACGAGCAAAGGTGTCGAGCAAACCGCTCGCTGGCAACGTGAAGCTCGGCAAGGTCACCGGAACCGTTTGAACGCCGGACGACACAGCAACGTTGGAAACGTATCGTTCGTCGGAATCAAACGTGCCACTGCCGTCAACATCGATCCAACCTTGCAGGTAAGCCTGGCCACTGGTGGTGTTGTTGACCGTCACCTGGATCGTGCTGGTCGTTCCCGGAACCAACGGGCCGGTGAACTCGATGCCGTCTTCATCAGCACCATCACCGGTTGCATCAGCGGTCGGCTGGCCATCGTTTTCGCGGTCAACGGTGGCTCCGAGCGACAGCCCATCCAGAATCCCATGGCTCGCACCATTGGAGGCACTCAGAGTCCCGTAGGTGTCTGGAGCGTCACCAAAATCGCGTGACGAACGTCCACCAAAGTTGTAATCGTCAGCCGGTCCACTGCCGGGCGTCACGGTGTATTCACCGGACAACGGGATCGTTCGTTCGAACCCAGCCTCTTCCACTTCACGAATCGCGTAGGAATAGCTCAGGTCAGGAAGATCCAGCGTGTACAGGCCGTCTTCGTCGGTGATTGCAAACGGTTCGCCGAGGTCAGGCAGATTGTCGCCATCCAAATCCGCGTAGATGTAGGCTCCCTCGATGCCGGGTTCGCCGACATCGTACAGGCCGTTTTCGTTCACGTCTTCAAACTTCCGGCCCGTCACGTCCGACAGCACTTGGCGGAAACCGAAGCTTGGCAATGAGCTGCTGCTTCCCAACGTGACCGATCGACTGACCGGCGTGGTTGCCACGTAGTTGGAAGGCGTCATCGCGATGACGTTGTAGGTTCCCGATGCAGCGAACAAGCTGTACGTGCCATCGGTACCAGTGACGGTCGATGGATCGGTCGCACTCAGCAGACCGTCCCCATCCACGTCCAAGAAGACCGTCACGCCGCTGAGCCCACTGTCACCGGTGAAGGTGCCGCTGCCGTTGGTGTCATTGAAAATTCGTCCGGTCGCACTCGAGCCGACCGTTCCCGTGGACAAGCCATAGGCGATCGAGTGAGCGGTGAAGTTGGTCCCAAAGATTCCTTCGACCAGCGAAAAGACATCCGTCTCGAATGTAGATGGGACATCGTCCGCGGTACCGTAGATGCCGTCGGGACCAATTCCGATCAATTGATCATCGGCGATTGGATCGCCACCTTCATCGCTGACATTCCCGACCAAGTTGGTGCCATCGGTGTGCCGGATTCCCAGGATGTGTGCCGCTTCGTGAGCTGCAATGCCACCCAGATACGTCGCCAAGACGTCGAACTCACTGGAACCTGCCGAACGGGCGTAGGCCTGAGCGACCGGAACCCATGTGTCCAATTGAACAATGGCGTATTCATCGAGTTTGAAGTTCCCGACGTCGACTGATTCAGCAACTGTCGCTTCGAACCCATAGTCCGTCGAGGCCCCCGTGACCAAAACACGCGATACGTTCGGATTGCTGCCCGGATCGGGGTCTTCCAAACTGTTGAGGATCGTGACCCCGTAATCGCCAGGGTTTCCGGTCGAGTCATAGTCACCGTTGATGTTTTTCGCACCGACGTCTTCGAAGATGCGTTCGACTTCGGCGGCGATCGACAGTTGCAAGTTCTCAATCGCACCTGCCGCTTGGTTGACCACTCCCAATCCGCTCAGGGTTTGTTCGATGCCAGGGATGAATGCGACGCCGCCCAGAATTGGGTCACCAGCGGGAGCATAAATTTCACGCAGGACCGCCCGGGGGAACGCCCCACCGTCGAAGTCCAAGTAAATGACCTGGCCTTCGCCGACTGGCAAGCTCTCGGTCACCGGCCGATAAGCCCGCAAGCCCAGGGTGTAATCGACGCTGGTCGACTCACCCGAAACCATCACATAGTAGGTGCCGTCTTCGGGAACGATTTGAGCAAAGGCTTGGTTGCCCAACGTTTGCAGCGGTGAATCAGCGGGGTAAGTGTCGTACTGAGTCGTCGAGCCATTCAGAACGCTGTCCACGGCGAACCAAACTTGACCGCTGGGCAGCATCACGGTGAACTGGGCTGAACCGCCAAGCGTTGCAACATCCAGAATGTCGCCGGCTTGAAGATCGAACGAGAACACGTCGATGTCAGTGGTCACCCCAAGATTGCCACGCGGGAAGATCCCTGCCGTGCCGCTCAGGTCAATCGTGTCACGCTGTCCCGCACCGGTCCCCAACGGCAAGAACTCAGCGTCCTGGAAAAAATCATTCTCGCCGAATTCTCCGCGAGCCTCGGATTCCGACATCGGGAACGAGGAGACCGTACCGACATTGCGAGGACCGTCGTATTCGTCCAACGGCGGGGTATTCGAGACAATCCCATCCGCGGCCAAGAGCTGGCGGGTTTCCAACCCTTCCATCATCAGGCGGCGTTTCTGGGTGCGTTTACTTCGGCGGTCGCTGCGGCGTTTCGAGCGTCCTTTGCCCGCAGTGGAATCGGATGGAGTTCGCTCGCTAGCGGCTTGAGAAGTCCAATCCGACGACGGTTGAGAAGGCTGACGATGAATCATCGAGGGTCTCTGGCAGGATGGGCCCCTGGGGACCAGAAAAGGGGAAGCAGTGCTGTCACACGCCTGTCGGCATTTCGTGACGATGCGGAAGTGGCCACAAACAGCAAACCGCGACAGCGAGTCTAGTTAGGGGCGATGCGGTGTCAACGAAATGCCTCCTTTGTGACGTCAACACGATCCACAAAGTTCCCCGAATGAATCATCCACTTCCTACAACCCGCACAACCAACCCCTGTCGAATCCGGGGAAATGAGCGATTGAGCCGTCAATCATACCGAATTGGCGAACTTTTCCGGTCGCCGGGAGTCGATTCGACCGGAACCATCGACCGAGTCGATGTCATTCTCGGTTCCGGATCAATCCGTTTGTCCGCTCCCAGACCGCTTCGCCTTCTGTTTGGATCGCTCATGTTTGGCAAATCCCGCGCGTCATCGAAAACCACGTCTGCCGCCGAGACGCCCACCTGCTCCATGAACAGCCCGTTTTCTCAACGAATTCAAGGGATTTGGCGCGTCGGCCGCTCGGTTGCCCGAGGCCAGGGGACTGAATTGTTCCTGGCTCAACCCGCAGACGCCGCCGACAGCCCACGCTGGGACTACGTCCTCAAAACAACCGCCTCGACAGACAATCCAGGCATCCCAGCCGTCCAACCATCGCGACGTTTCGCACAAATCATCGCTTCCTCCGGGATCAAACACCCCAATTTGATCCCCATTCTGGACCAATCCGCCGGCGGAACCTCCCCCTACGTCGTGATGCCGCGGCTGGACGCGTTGAATTTGACTGATCAGATATCAAAAATCTCCTCATTCGCTTTGCCCGTGGCCCTCTGGTGGACCCGGCAACTGGCTCAAGCCACCCAGGCTCTGCATCAAAATGGCTGGATTCACGGAGACATCAATCCCAGCAATGTCCTGGTCGATGCCCAGGGCCACGTCACTCTGATCGATCTGGGTAGCGCCGCGAGAATTCATTCGCCCATGCAGCCCCTGTTCCGTGGAACCCCAGAATACGCCGCCCCGGAACTCGCCGCCGGCAACACGGCTGCCCTGCCTGCCATGGACGTGCACTCGCTCGGCCAAATTCTACTGCAGACCCTCGCGTTCACCGAACCGACTCAATCACGTAGCATCGAACCGGTCGCTGAGTTGATCGAACAAATGGTCTCCCCCGACCCCCTCGAACGTCCCACGGCTGACACGGTCGTCACCCGACTGCTCCAACTCGAAATCGAAACCTTGGGATGCCACATCGTTCCCGAACGCGGCACCACTCGCCGAGCCGCCTAAGCAGGTTCGCAGGTGTCATCGGGTAGGTGAGCCGTTGGCGTTAGCTGCGGTTTTCATGCACAACCGGGGCGAACGCCGAATGGCTCACAGGGTTGTGCTTGATCATTCCTGCCGACTTGCCTAACAGCCCCGTTTTCAAGCTTCCGAGTTCTTTGGCAAGAACCACGACCAAGCGATCAAGAATCCGCCGGTGATCGCGTACCCGGCCACGTATTCCATCACTTTGGAAAGATGCTCGTCGGGCAATCCCAGCGAGCTCGACTCACCAAACAGAAACGGCACGAACAGACGATTGCCTTCGATTGGTGAATGCATCACGCCAAAGCAGGTCAACACCGCCGCGCCGAGCATCACGACGCCGGCCCGAATCAACTTGCGATCAATCATCGAAGCCAACGCCCAAGACCACAGCAACCCGGTCACGATGAAACCGTTGCTCAGCATTCGCAAGGTTTGCAAATCATGCTTCAACGGACCTCCTTGCAACGAGTCCATTGTGTGCCCGCCCTGGAGCATCAACGAATCCCCAAAGATTCGATCCGGCAAACTCATCGCCAGGTAAGCCAACGCTGGCAAACAAGCAATCACAACCGCCGCATAATGCTTTCGCGGCGTTGCCATGAATGTCTGCGCCGTGATCTCCAACCCGACGAACACCAAAATCGGATACACCGCCGGCGCAGGAATCCAAGCATTCAACAACGCAAAGTAACCCACGATTCCGGCCGAGCCAACCAACAACGCGGTTGCCAACGTGTACGCCGCTCGGCCGCCCATCGCTTTGTATGCCGGGTGCCCGATGTAAGGTGTCGTTTGAATCACGCCGCCGGACACCCCAGCCAAAAACGTCGCCGCAGCTTCGACTCCCAAGACCGTGCGTGCGTCGTACTCATCCCCAGCCGACGCGGCTGATTCGGTGCAATCAATCCCGCCGACCACCGTGGCCAGAGCGAACGGCAACACAAACGGCAAAAACGGAACGGCGTCGGGAAAGGCTCCCCACCAAGTCCCTTGCCAAGATTCCATCCACTGAGTCGGAAACCAAACGGTTGGCTGAGAAGTGGGAAATTCATATCCCGCCACTTCCAGCAAACACAACAAGTAATAAATGCCGCCGGCGACAATCAACGCCCCCAATGTCCCCGGAGTTCGCCCCGGCAAAGGCAAGTGAGCGATCAAAGTCCCCAGCACCATCACCAACGCCAGCAATCCCGGCAAAGGAGAACCCAAGATGTGAGTCAAAGGGAAAAAGCTGATCAGCACCAAGGCGATCGCGGCCAACGATCCCAACAAACCCGCTCGCGGAATCGCATCCCGAACAACTTGGCCAAACGGTGCCAATACCAACTTCAACACACCGCACATCACGGTGCACCAAATCCCAATGAACCAAGTGTGACGGGCCGCTTCAAACTCCGTCATCCCGTCCGCGCGAGCCGCTAAGAACGCGGGTCCCAACACCAACAGGATCATCCCAAACGTCGACGGAGTGTCCAAACCCAAAGGCATCGCAGTCACGTCATCGCGATTCTCTCGGCGCCCCATCCGCAACGCAATGAAGAAGAACGCGATGTCGCCCAACATCACACCAAGCGCCGTCCCAGGCACCATGTGCGTGACCGTGAACTCCGCCGGCAAACCAAAACCGGCCAGCAGCGCTGTCATCAACAACAACCCCGCAACATTGTCCAGCATCAACCCAAAGAAAGCGTTGATGTCGCCCGATGTCGCCCACCAAATCGCTGGCGATTTCTGGTCCGTTGTTTGCTCTGCACCAGACATGAAAAACCTATTGTTGACGAATCGAGTGGGCCGCGATCAATACAGCTCCATTCCGTAGGCCTAGTTCTAACCGGATTCAAAGCGCGGCGGTGCGTTCGGCCGAGCCACCGAGCGATATTCATCCCCCAGCGTTTCCGAATCGATCCTTGTGCCGGGAACAATGGCGTTCACGCCTCGCCCCCCACTTCCTTTCCACCCTTGCCGTCCGGGATTGCCCTGCGTCAACTTCACCGATCAACTGACACCATTTCCCCCAAGCCATCGGAACCACCATGAAGTGCATGATCGTCATTCCCGCTCGCTTGGCATCCTCTCGCCTCAGCCAAAAACTGCTTCTGCAAGCGGCGGGTAAATCGGTGCTCCAGCACACCTACGAAGCGGCGATGAAGTCCTCTCTCGCAAACGATGTCATCGTTGCCGTGGACGACCCTCGATTGGCCGCCGAGGTCGCTTCCTTTGGTGGACAAGCTCGACTGACCAGCGTCGACTGCCAAAGCGGTACCGACCGGATCGCAGAAGTCGCCCTGCTGCATGAAGACATCGACATCTTCATCAACGTTCAAGGCGATGAACCAGAAATTGATCCGCTGACCATTGATGCGGTCGCAAACCGGTTGATGGAACACCCCGAAGCTGACATCGCCACCGCCGCCTGCCCGATTCGTGATCGCGAAAGAGTGGAAGATCCAAACTGCGTCAAAGCCGTGCTGGGAGATGACCAAAGAGCGATCACGTTCAGCCGCGCCGCCGTTCCCCATCCACGTGACGGACTGACCGATGCGCTGCTGAATGCAGAGCCCGCGAATTATTGGCAACACATCGGACTATACGCCTACCGCCGCGAATTTTTGCTTTGGTTCGCAACACAACCACCGGGAAGACTCGAACAGATTGAAAAGCTCGAACAACTACGAGCGATCGAAGCCGGCAAGACCATCGTTGTCGCTCCCGTTGCGGACTCCGCGCCAGGAATTGACACCCTTGAAGACTTCCGAGCCTTCACGGCTCGAATCGAATCAAGGTAAAAACCGGAGCGGAAAACCTGCGGCCACCAATGCGTTGCAGGCACTCCCGTTCCATCTTTCTCGATCCTCGCGACGTGGCCCATACAGGCCAGCCTCCCTGGCGGCCGAAACGCGAGAAGAAAATTTCTAGCGACGGCCGAACGGTCGAGCCATTCCTCGTCCACCGGGCACGCCATCCGTGCCAATCACGACTCGTCGAAGCGGACGATAGGTCAATGGAACCTCCTCCGCACTGTCCACCCAACGAATGGTGTTGCCATAAACATGAAACAACCGGCCAGGGCGTTCGGTGATGGGGGTCGATTGAATTTGGGCACGGTACTGCCCAGTCGGAACCACAACCGGGCTCCAATCTTCTGCGCCTACTTTCGCAGAACCGCTTGCCACCAAAGTTCCAATACCTATTGCTGCCAACCAAGCCAACACAGAACCGGACATAGAACGCATCGCTCGTTTTCTCCTGAATGAATGTCTGAACTTGCAAACATACGTCAAGAAAACAATTTAGGCAGCCTTGGTCAACCTTTCGGACTGGAAAACCTGGCCTGACGACCAAAACGATGATGCATGGAGTGCATCCGTCCACCGCCTCCACGGGAACGCATATCCCCCAGCACAAGCAATCCGTCGGGCAACCGCCTATCCAGACACCGCACTTGCTCGGCGCTCCGACCATAGAAAAAAA
The DNA here is from genome assembly GCF_043100905.1 of Rhodopirellula sp. JB055. Taxonomy (NCBI): domain Bacteria; kingdom Pseudomonadati; phylum Planctomycetota; class Planctomycetia; order Pirellulales; family Pirellulaceae; genus Rhodopirellula; species Rhodopirellula sp. JB055. Next base: position 12,953 of record NZ_JBICHO010000383.1, read on the forward strand.
GCCCGGTCACGAAGTGCCGGGCCAAATTCAAATCATCTTTGTTGGGCTTCACGTCCGCCACTGGACGTCTCTACATCTCGACGGAAACCACCGCTGGCGCCTCGTCGACTTTGTTCTCAGCAGCCCCTGACGTCATCTTCGCATCGCTGAGCGTGATGGAGACGAACAAGCCGACAAACACAAAGGACGCAAGAAACACAATCAGGTTGAAAGGTTTGTCAAACGCCAGGTGCATGAAAAACAGCCCCACCAAAACCGCCTTGATCGTTGCGATGAACATCACCACCGCGATATCCATGCTGCCCAACTCGTAGTTGGCCTGAAAGACCGTCACGATTGTTAGGAAGACCAACGCGCCGAACACGCCGAACAACAACGGCAACGGCAATGGGTGAGCAAAATCGCCCTCGGCATGGCCGTCGTGCGAATCTGAGTGAGCGGTGGAAGCGGAATGTCCGTGGTCAGACATGTTGCAACTTTCGATGGGTCGTTATTTGAGAGTGAATGCGTGTCGAGTCGTCAAGCGACGCGACTAGCGAATCAGATACAGCAATGGGAACAAGTAGATCCAAATCAAGTCGACCAAGTGCCAGTACAGGCCGACGTAATCCACGGGACCAAAGTACTGTCGATTGAAATCCTGACGGATCGCTCGGATCAACAACCAAACCAGTACACCAATCCCAGCCAGAATGTGAATCGCGTGAACACCGGTCATGCAGTAGTAGATGCCGAAGAACACACCGGCTTGACGAGGCGTGTTGACATTGCCCTTGACCGATGAAATTCCAGTGTCACTTTCCGAAGCGTCTTTCAGCACTTTGCCTTCGGCAATCGACTGCTGTGTCTTTTCGGCGGCAACCAAGTCTTTCAGACCGGTGTTGGTCTCGTTTTCTGCCAGCAACTTGACCGCGGCGTAGTCTTCGCCCAACGGCGTTTCCAAGCTGTCGCTGTCTGTTTCCGAGGAGTGGTCAACATCCGCAATCGCGTGCGAATGATCTGCTTCCGCGTGACCTTCGCCTTCGTGTTCCGCTGCATGCTCTGCATCGGCATGGTCACCTGCCACCGCGAAGTGATCGTCGCCGTGGTGCTCTCCTCCAGATTCAAGGAACGTTCCCAATCCAACGCCACCAAAGAAGCTCAGGGCGACAACCAGCAATGGCTTCGCACAAGCGTATTGGAACGCATTGCCGGACAACTTCGCGATCACCAACCAGATGAAGACACCCGCTGCGATCAACGCAAACGGGGCACACAGGAAGTACAAACTATTCGTCAGAAAGAACGCAGTGGACTCAGAAAAACCATGCAATTCGACCAACTGTTGGGCAGTCGGGTGCTCGTTCGCTGCGCTGTAGAAATACGAACCAGGCGGCAGCAACCCCATGCCCCACTTGTGAGAATACTCGATCGATTTCACGCCCAAGAAAACCATCGCACAAGATAGTGTCGTCGCGATCAACGCAACCAACTTCTTGTGCTCTTCGGTTTGAGAGCAGCGAACGGCCCAAGCCATCGTCAGCGAACTGAACAGCAGCACACCCGTGTTGATCGCACCAAGCTTGGTGTTCAAAAACTCGCTGCAACCGACGAACACATCGGGCCGAAGCATTCGGAAGATGGCGTACGCACAGAACATCCCACTGAAGAACAAAATTTCAGTGACCAAGAACAACCAGATGCCCAGCTTGCCGCTGTCAAATTGCTGTTCTGGAGTCTCGAAATGGTGCGCCAACCAAGACGGATGGTCATGATCGTGCCCATGCGAATCGTCCGCGTGAGCATCGGTTGGTGAAGATACGGAGTCGATCGTTGCCATGAGCGGTGGGCCGACGTGTGAACTGATTCAAAACGGAAAGCGACACCAATCCGATGCCGCGGGATTTATAACAACTGCCCCTCGGCGTCGCACGATCCAACCAGATGGACAATTCGACGCAGGGCAAACCTCTAACTACTTTTGGCCGCCAGCGTGGGCGGGAACTTCTTCCGGCGTGGTTTCAGGAACCAATTTGCGTTCGGGTTCCGTCATGATGTAACGCTCGTTCTCGGCATCCCATTCCAAGTTGTGGAAGTCGTACGGGTCGCCAACAACAGGTGGACGTTCAAAGTTGTAATACGGCGGCGGGCTGGTGCACTGCCATTCCAACGTCACGCCACCCCATGGGTTGGCAGGAGCACGACGGCCTTTGACCAACGACACCATCAACACGATGAACGCATACAGCAAACCAATCCCCAGCAACAACGCACCAAACGTGCTGAGCTGGTGCAGGAAAGCGAATTCGGGATCGTAGGTCGCGTAACGACGAGGCATTCCACGGCTACCCAACACAAATTGCGGAAGGAAAGTGCCGTTGAATCCGAGGAACACCAACAGCGAAGCGATTCGCCCGTGACTCTCGTTGTACAGCTTGCCAACCATCTTCGGCCACCAGTGGAATACGCCACCAAGAAACGCGATCAACGTTCCGCCAACCATCACATAGTGGAAGTGAGCGACCACGAAGTAAGTGTCGTGGAGGTGCAAGTCCGTCGCCAGCGTTCCCAAGAACAAACCGGTCAAACCACCGATCGTGAACAAGAAGATGAACGAAATCGCGTAGCACATCGGCGTCGTCAGGCTGATCGACCCCTTGTACATCGTCGCCAACCAGTTGAACACTTTGATGGCTGACGGCACCGACACGGTGAACGTCAAAGCCGAAAACACGATCGTGGTCAATGAGCTCATGCCTGCGGTGAACATGTGGTGTCCCCAGACCAAAAAGCCCAACAGAGCAATCGCGATCGAGGAATAGGCGATGAAGCGGTAGCCAAAGATGTGCTTGTGGCTGTGCACGCTGATCAGCTCACTGATGATGCCGAAGGCGGGCAAAATCATGATGTAAACAGCAGGGTGGCTGTAGAACCAGAAAAAGTGCTGGTAGGTGACCGGGTCGCCGTTGAACTCAGGATCGAAAATCCCGATGTGCATCGTGCGTTCGGCGATCAACAACAGCAACGTGATCCCCAGCACGGGCGTGGCCAAAACCTGAATGATGCTGGTGGCGTAGGTCGCCCACAGGAACAATGGCATTTTGAACCAGGTCATTCCTGGCGGACGCATCGTGTTGATGGTCACGATGAAGTTCAATCCGGTGAAGATCGAGCTGAAACCAAGAATGAAGGCACCCAAGGTGGCCAAAATCACCGACGTGTCAGTCGTTGTGCTGTATGGCGTGTAGAACGTCCAACCGGTATCCAGACCACTGCTGAACAACGCGCTGACAAAGAACAACGCACCAAATGCCCACAGATAAAAACTACTGAGGTTCAAACGCGGGAAACCAACGTCCTTCGCTCCCAGCATCACCGGAACCAGGAAGTTCCCCAGCGCCGCCGGGATACTCGGAATGATGAACAAGAACACCATGATCGCCCCGTGAAGGGTGAACACTTGGTTGTAGATGTTGTTCCCTTCAGCACTCGTGAACAGCAACCCATCTGGTTTCAACAAGTGCAAGCGAATCGCGAGGGCTAGCAGACCACCGACCGCGAACGATGCCATCACACCAATCAAATACATCATCCCGATGCGTTTGTGATCCAGCGTGAACACCCAACTGAGGATGCCCGAGGAGTTGGTCAGGTAGTTTTCGCGTTCGGTTGGATAACCGGGGTCGCGAGTGCCCGCTGGGAGTGTTGCATTGGACATATTGGCGTCCCTTCTGGAGACCGTAAAACGTGTCGGTGATGGGTGTGCTTTGAAAAGGCTTCAGTCAGTTTACCGAATCAGCCCGAATCTCTAAACGAATTATTCCGCGGATTCTTCTTCTGGTTCCGCTTCGGCAGACGGCGTCGGAGCGCTTTCGCTAATGGATTTCAAGTACGCGATGATCGAAGCGATGTCGTCGTCGCTGAGTTGACCTTTGTAGCTCGGCATGACGGGTTGATACCCCGCTACCACCTTGGCCTTCGGTGCGAGAATCGATTCGCGAACGTAATTTTCGTCCACGACTTGGTTTTCACCGGTGGTTAGGCCGTGCTGGCTGCCGAACAAGTCTTTGAACGATGGACCGACCAGTTTGGAACCGTCGACGGAATGGCATCCCGAACATCCGCGCCGAGCGTAGAGCAACGCTCCCCACTCCTCCATCGAAACGTCGCCGCGACTGCTGTTCGCTTTGATCCACGCGTCCAAGTCGGCTTGTGTTTCGTGGACCACGACCGCCGTTTGCATTTCCGAGTGGTTCGTTCCGCAGTACTCGGCACAATACAGATCGAAGAACGTGTAACCTTCGGGAGTGACCTGATGCTTGTCATAATCCCAGGAAGTCCCCTCGCTTTGCTTCTTCAGCTTGGCGAGTTCCTCATCGCTGATCTTTTCGCTGGCAACGGTCGGCTTGAACCACATGTAGTTGTACCGGCCCGGCACGACGTCTTTCTTTGCCCGAAACGCCGGGATGAACACGCTGTGAATCACGTCGGTGCTTCGCATCGACAACTTGGTCGGCTCATCTTTGACAATGTGCAACTCGGGGTGGAACGTGCCGTTCCCGTAATCCATCGTCCAGCCCCATTTGAAGGCCTGCAAACCAATGTCGTACGAACCTTCCGGGGGAGTCCGCATGTCCAAGAAGGAGATCGATCCCTGAACGAACATCCACACCAACAACACCGAAGGCCCGATCGACCACGTCAATTCCAAAGTCGTGTGGTGCGACAGTTGGCTTTCGGCCTTGGTTCCGCGAGCCTTGATGTACTTGAACAGGCACCAAACCATGAACGCCATCATCGGCACGAAGAATGCCAAGCTGATGTACAGGATCAGGTCGTAAACCCAATCCACTTCTTCGGCGAACGAGGAACCTTGGGTTGGAAACCAAAAGTCCACGTTCTTGTCAGCCAACAAAGTTGGAAACGTCATGGCGAGCGATTCGATTGCAGGAAACATTTGAGTGAATGATTTTCAGGTCGCAGTGGGTTCGGTTGTCTGGTCTCACGCGAAATTCGCGAGCAGGGGTCAGTCGGCATTTCCGGACAAATGCCACTGCGTTGGTTTCAAGGGAGTGCCGTCCGATGCTTCATCGGTATTGGCGGTTGCCTCGACATCGTCGCCTGATAGGCCGTCGTCCGCAGCGTGGGCTGGCGATCCTTTACGGCCTCGCCAATACGGCAGCAACGCCAAACCAAGCAAAGTGATCGTCATGCCGCCGCCAAGTCGCATCAGCTTCCAAGCTTGCGGGACATAGCTGTTTTCGTTGGGATCGTAGCTGTAACACCACAGCACAAACTGGTCGACGATCCCGCCCACGTTGCCTTGTCCTGCTTCCACCAAAGCCAACTTCATTTGGTCCGGCGGAAAAGCGACGCCCAACGAGTATCGCGTGATCACACCATCGGGTGAAACAAACGCCAGCATCGCGGGGTGAGCGTATTCTTTTGTGCGGGAGTTGTACTTGTACGAAAATCCGACTTCCTTGGCCAAGCGATCCACGTTGGCTTTGGTAGTCCTCGTGAAAGACCACCCCTCTTCCGCCTTGGGATGCGAAGGAACCTGTTCAACGTAGCGTTGTTTTGTGTCGCGAAGGCGTTGGTCGGTTTCAGTTGGGTCGATGCTGACACTGAGCAATTGAAAATCTTCACCGATCTTCAAATCGTTCATCTTCTCGAGTGACTGAGCCAGTTGATTCAACTGCACGTTGCAAAGCATCGGGCAGTTGCTGTAGTTCAGCGTCAAAATCAGCGAACGTTCCCCGTCGAGATAATGACTCAGCGTGAACTTCCGTCCCTTCGAATCGACCAGCTTCATTTCGCCGGGCAATTGGTTGCCCAAACGTTGTTCAACGGTGACGTCTTGGACCCCCTTGGGAATCCCATCGTTCAGCAGAACTGGAGCCCCCTGTTCCATCGCTCCAGTACTGGGCTGGGCCCATGCCGATGAGTCGCTCGTGAATACACAGACAATCATCCCAGCAACGAACATCCAGCTTGCGGTCAGCAAGTGGTTCGTGATGCGGCGGGAATCGTGCGTGTTCATTGGATTCACTGGGGGAACTGGGTGGTTGAGAACGGCGTGACTCAGGCTTCGTCTTGCGATTCAGCTTTCGTGACCATGTTCTTCATCGCGTCTTCAACGGGAATTGTCACATTTCCGGTTTCGGGATCCACGCCGTAACGTGAAATCTCAGCGGATTGATCGGCAAGCACTGCGTTCTGACGCGTGTACGAAGCCGATGAAATCTTGCGTCCATCGACAATGTCCGCCATCGCGAAATACAGCACCTGCACTGCTAACACGGTAACCGCAGTGACCGTAATCGAGATCACACTGATGACCGCGATTCGTTTGACATTGAGGTCGTCGTAGGCTGCCATGAGGAAGGATTCAGTAGAAAGGAGATGGGTAGGGTCCGACCAGCGGCAAATTGCCGCAAAACGCAGATCGGTTTAGAAATTTTCAAATGCCAGCGACTCACCCAATCGAGGGTCACGCACCGCGACAACGCGACTTCCGGCAGCCAGTTTCAACATCAGTCCCAGCATCAGGGCGACCATTCCGAGAACGCAGATCAACGTTGCGAGGATGCCCGTCGCACCGCCCAAGCCCTTTCCGGCTTCGGGCATGATGATCCAGAACAAATCAACCAGGTTCGACGGCATCGACCGGCTGAAGATCGTTTTTGTCGATGGCATCTTCGATCCGGAGCGCTCGGATGATCTGACCCTCGAAGGGGTCGAGATCGACCGGCTGGAGGATGTCTGCTGTACCAAGGAAC
>NZ_JBICHO010000384.1:0-6013 GCF_043100905.1 Rhodopirellula sp. JB055
CGATCGACCCTCACTTTTAGCTGGGACAGACCACTAGCTTGTGGAGTAAAAATCACGGGCCAGAGGCCTATGCCACTTTTGAGTGGACTACTTGGTGGTCCACTCGGGAGCAGGCTGAATCTCGTCGGCGACCGCGCCGCCTTGGTCTTTGCGACCACTGCCTTCGAGTCGGCTGATCACGCGAACGGTCATGTCGTGGTCGCAGTTGATTTGGCAACTGAGCCGAACACCGGGCTCGGTCACTTCGCGAACGCGAAGGGTTTCTTTTTCAGCCGCGGTGATCTGTTCCGGTTCGCCTTCCACAAATTCCACTCGGCACGTCGTGCACTTGGAAACGCCGCCGCACGCATGCAATTGATCCGTACCAGCCTCTTCGACCAACGCTTTGACCAAACGTTTGCCAGCGGGAACTTCAAAGGTACCAACGTTTTCGACGGTGAGCTTAGGCATGGAGACTCGATTGGAAGTGGTGGTGAAGACAACAATCGCCGGGCTTGGGAGCCCGGCGGACGAACGAGCGATCAGCCAACCGTGGCTGATTGCTTGCGATCGACTTTGACGGAATCGAAGTCGACGGTGCAGAAGTAATCGTCGAATGTTTCGGCGCGGCGGATCACTCGGAACTCACCCTCGTCGTTGAACACGATCTCGGCGGAACGAAGACGACCGTTGTACTGGAAACCCATGCTGTGACCGTGAGCTCCAGCATCGTGGATGACAGCGATGTCACCGACTTCTGTCGCGGGCATCTTGCGATCGATCGCGAATTTGTCGTTGTTCTCGCAAAGCGATCCGACAATGTCGACGGTGCGATCAGCGGGTTGGTCCTCTTTGCCCATCACGGTGATGTGGTGGTACGCTCCGTACATGCCCGGACGCATCAGGTTGCTCATGCAAGCGTCCACGCCGACGTAGTCTTTGTAGGACGATTTTCGATTGATGACTTTGGTGATCAAGTAGCCAAACGGTCCGGTCATCGCACGACCGTTTTCCATCAGGATTCGCACTGGATCGATTCCGGCGGGCACCAAGATTGATTCATACAGTTTGCGAACGCCATCGCCAAAGGCGGGCAAGTCGACCGGTTCTTGGCCAGGCTGGTAAGGCACGCCGATTCCACCACCGAGGTTGATGCACTCGACCGAGATCCCCGTTTCGCGATGAATCTCCGCGGCGAGTTCGAACAGCATTTCTGCGGTTTGCAACAACGCTTCGATGTTCAGTTCGTTGCTGACCACCATCGCGTGCAAACCGAATCGCGAAATGCCGAGTTCGGCACAGCGGCGATAGCCATCGATGAGTTGCTCGCGAGTGCTACCGAACTTAGCCTCCTTGGGGTCACCGATGATCACGTTGCCCTGGCGTTCTGGCCCCGGGTTGAACCGGAACGAAATCATTTCCGGCAACGGGCTCAATTGAGCGATTTGGTCGATGTGATGCGGGGTATCGAGATTGATGATCGCGCCGAGCTTGTTGGCGATCTCGAACTCTTCCATCGTGGTGTTGTTGGACGTGAACATCACGTCTTGGCCGGTGATGCCCAATCGTTCGCAGGTGATCAGCTCAGCCACGCTGCTGCAATCGGCTCCTCCGCCTTCCTCCGCCATCATCGCGACGATGTGCGGGTTCGGGGTGGCTTTGACAGCGAAATACTGCTGAAAACCTTCGTTCCAAGCGAACGCTTCCGTCAATTCACGAGCCCGCGTGCGGATCCCGTCTTCGTGATACAGGACGAATGGCGTGGGGTGATCTTCGATGATTCGGTCGATCAGGTCACGATCGAACGGCAATGGCTGGTAATGCATCAGTGGGCTCAGGAATCGGTGGAAAGTGTTCCGAGTGGAGTACCCGAAAGAATAGTCGCCGGAGCAACTTTCGAAAACCGATCAGTTGTCGTCACCAAACGAGAACCCAAAGCCTGTGAATGGCACGACTCCGTAGACACCCTCGGTGAAGACCTGGCTGACGAACCGGTCAAACAAGCGAATCGGGCTGGGGGGGATGATGACCACATCGCCGTCCTGCAACCAGATTTCGTCGACGGGTCGAGAGTCCTTGCCCATGATCGCACCACGCAGATCCAGCATCGTGGACAGCAATTCCCAGTTCGGACCGCGGCGGAAAATCACGACCTGACGCAGGTTCGCCCCAGGCACATAACCGCCGCCCAGTGCGATTCCGCCCAGCACGGTTGTCGGTGCGTCGATTTCGAAGCGGCCCGGCGTGGTGACTTCGCCCAGAACATAAACGTAGTGGGGAGCCTGTTGCTCGAGGACAACTTCGACATCCAAACCAGCCGACATCGAATCGTATCGCAGGATGATTTCACGTTTGAGTTCGCTCAGAGTCAAACCTTGCGCCGGAACGGCACCAAGTCGAGGCAGCCGAAGTGTGCCTTCAGGCGTGATCGTTTGCACGGTTTGTTGAGGGTTGAAGCCTTCGGAACCGCTGATGGCTTCGCGAATTTGCCGGGCGATGTTTCCGGTTGCGACGGGAGTCACATCGATCGACGGATCGGGGTAATACTCCTCGTAACGTTCATTCAGCAACTGTCGTAGCTGATCGATGGTTTGTCCGGCTGCATGGATCTGACCGATGAATCGTAGCGTGATCGTTCCGTCGGGTTGGATTTCCAAACCACGTTCGAGCGTTCCGCGAGTCAGCTTTTCATCCGCTTCGGATTCAATCAACAGTTCATCACCGACAACCAAACGATAAGCACCGACCGAACGAACGGTCTTGATCAAGAACGTCAATTGAACTTGATCACCGCTTCGCAGTCGGTATTCATGGACCGGTGCACTGCGGGCTGGTCCAACATAGTTGCCGGGGCCGTAGACATTGAATGGCATGCTCTGAGGACAACGCCAGCACTGGCAGGCCGGAGTGGTTCCCGTCCCAACACCAAGCGTCTTGCTCAGGCGTTCCGTGCCGGCTCCGTTGCGATCCACGCATCCGCCACACGTCGAGCAGGTGACCGAAGTGGGATGACCGGACAAGGGGCCTCCGCCGTGCGATGCAAATGACGCTGGCAAAGGCCAACGCGTGACCTCGTCTTGCATCAGATCCGGCCACGCAGGCGTGCCCATGTTTTGACTTGGAACCGATCCGCTGCGGCTCGAGTTGGCCCAAGATGGCTTCGAGTCCATCGCTTCGGTGTCGATCACCGACCGGGTACGAGGTTCTGTTTTCTCGGCAGTCGTCGCGGGCTCCGGTTCACGATCTGGTTGCTTGGATTCGGTGCGTTTCGCGGGAGGCGTGGGCGGGGATGTTGGCCGAGTCGTGCGAGCCTTTGGTGCGGGCGATTGCCGCGGGGCATCGAGGTCGCTCGCCGATTCCACCGCGGTGTCCTCATCCATCAACGCCTCGAGTCGTGTGGCCGAATCGATCGGCTTGGTTGGCTCGGTCGGTTCCGTTCGCTGGAGCCGATTGCGTTGGGGAACCGGACGAAACTCGGGCAGTTCGTCGTTATTCGCTGCTGGTGCTTTGCCACCCAATCGCTGTGGCCGCGGAGGACTCACTCGGTCCGCTTGAGGTTGACGAGGTCGCAATGGCGGAGGCAGTTCCAACAGGTTTTCGTTGCCCCCCGTTTGCGGGATTGCTGTCGACTGGCTTGCTGGCGGTTGAGCGGTTGGAAGTTGAGGCGCAGCCGATTTTGGAGCAGGAACATTCGCTGCTGGCGGGACCGGTGGCGGGGTCGAAGGCCGAGCCGGCGTGGGCGTTGGGATCGCCTCCGGCAACGGATTGTTTTGTGGTGCCGCGTTTTTTGGTGGAGTGGCTTTGGGCGGCAAACCAGGAATCAAATCTCGCGAGCGGGATTCGAAACGGGCGCGAGCTTCCAGCTTGGCTTGTTCGGCTCGCAGGTTGTGCTCTTCCAATCGCCGCCGGTAATCACGCAGCGAGTTGACTTCCAGCAGTTCGTCTTCATTGACCGGTGGATTGTCCGGCAAATCGTCCATATCAAATGACGGAGTGGGCAACGTTCCCGTGCTGCCACCCAAGATCGTTGGACGCGCATTGGTTTCAGGCGACGCTTGTCCCGGCGCAACCAATTCTTGCGCGGACGTGGAGCCCACGAAGACCAGTGGCAACAACAATCCAGTCGCCAAGCAAACACGACGAAACGCCGATCGAAGAGGAGTTGGTTTCATGGGACGATCCATCGAAATCAGGTGGACGGTGAGGGCGTTGGCTTGCATTACCAAAACAGACCACTGCGAGGCGTTGTCGAACGAGCGGGAGCAGCGGGCATCGACGGATCAACGATTCGTGATTGCATCGCACGCCCGTTTTGTGCGGGCACGATCAAGTGACCTTGGCCGATCGAATCTCGGGAGTTTGGACGCGACGCCGTCTGAAGGTAGGCCGGCGGTGCCGATTGGTTTGCCCGGACGTTGGACGGACCGCTGGTTGCTGGATTGGGCGTGTGGTTCACCGTGGCGAACTGCTGATTCGTTTTCGCGAATTGCGAAGGTGACAGCACTTGAACCGGCAGTTCGCTGGGCAGGTTCGTCGACGCCAGTTGTTGCTGGCACTCAGCGGCCAATTGAGTATCGCCGGATTGGCTTGCCGCTCGCATCAAATCCTCGACGCTCTGCCGCGTTGGTTTCTGCTGCACACTCAGCAACAACAACTCTTTGGCAATCGCGGGCATCGAACGACGGAGCAAGTTGCGTCCGAGTTCCGCGGTCGCTTGTGGGTTGTCAGGTCCGATTTCCACGGCAGCGCGTCGATACATCAACGCCAATTCCGATGCGTGCAGTCGCGACCGGGCTTCCGTCACATCAGAATTCGCTTGCGGGGTCAGCGTCGCGGATTCCAGGTCCGCCAGAATCATGGTGGCTTCCGCGGCAAGCGGTCCGTCCATGGTGGCTTCTACCCAACGTTGCCGTGCGTAATTCAGGTAAGCCTCGATCGCACGCTCGGCGGTCAACGCTGATGTGTTGACCCCGTGCAGCGCCGGTGTCTTGTGCACCTCCACCAATCGGTTCAGCGCGGCTTGATCGACCGGTCCATAGCGTCCCGTGAAATCGGTCGACTCACGGATGGCGGTGATCGCTTCGTTGAGCTGGGTTGTGTGCAGGTTGCCTCCCGTTTGCGAGTCTCGCAGGGAAGCGATGATCCGGAGTGTCTGCGTGGCCGACTCTTTCGCCGTATGGAACGCGCCTCGGCGAGCGGCGAAGTGGGCACGACGCAGTTGATCCACGGCGGACTGAGCCAGTTCAGCCGTCCGAGCGTGATGGTTGATCGGGTCCGACGCGGGCATCGGTCGAGAATAGGTTTGTTCCGTTCGGCCCAGCGAAGCGGTGGCGCTGTCGGTTGAATGGGTTTTGCGTCGGCGGGTGATCGTCGTGGGCTCCTCGGCAGGAACCGGAGCCGTCATGATGATCGTGACAGGCGGCGGAGAGGGTGCCACCGCGGCCGGCTGAGGCGTGGGCGGTTTCCAAGCGGGAGCCGTCGCGGAGGTGGGCGGCAAAGCCAGCGGACGTGGCTGCCAAACTCGACTGGACGACGAGCCATCGCCTGCGTGAGCCGCCCCGGTCACCGATGCAATCAAGATTGCCAACGAAACACGTCGGACCAGTGAACCGCGCTGCGATCGCCCCTTGGCTGTTCGATCAACGTGGTTCTGATCTGCCTGCATTCGTGGTTTCATGTTGCGATCCATCGCAGTCCCAACGTGTTTTGGAGGGGTGTTCATCCTTGAATCCCCACGGCTCTTGCGAACCACGCCCATCACATCGCTTCGCAAATCAGCATCCTGCGATGCACGAATTTCCGGCGACGGTGACCAGCTATCCGGCGTATCGACGAGCCCACGGGATGTTCTGCACACCGAGCGTTCTCTGCGGGGTGGAATCAACAGTTCGAACACGCGTGACCGTTACCTGGGGGCGAATTCACACAACCGGCATATCCGGACCTGGCAGACGCCTCCCACGGCCTCATCTGCCAATCTGGACCGCTCGTGAACGACGCTTTGTTGCCTGCATTTTGACCAGGTTGACTTTTG
>NZ_JBICHO010000385.1:0-3366 GCF_043100905.1 Rhodopirellula sp. JB055
GCCATACGAGCGAAGGTGTGCCGAATCCCTAAGCGTGGGACGTCAAGAGGTTAGTATTGACACCGCATTGGACTGTGCAGGTTCTGTTCCTCGACTTCGCCCCAACAGGGCAGCCCTATGCCAGCCCAGGGCAACGCCCTGGGTTATGGCGGGACCAAGATTACAAAGCCCCAACGGGGGCGGTCCTAGCGATGCCTTTTGAAGTTGCGATTTTCTCAAAACCTGAAGCGTCATCGAGGGAAAAACGATGTTGACTTCGCCTCGCTGACGCGTCGGGTTATGAAAAGCCCAATGCCTCACGCAAAAACGCAACTTCAAAACCCGAAGCGTCAGCGAGGGAAAAACAATGTTGAATTCGCCTCGCTGACGCGTCGGGTTACGAAAAACCCAATGCCTCACGCAAAAACGCAACTTCAAAAGGCGATGCCTGGGGCTATCTTAGAGCTGCCCCGTTGGGGCGTAGAAAAGAACAGAAACCAACGACGCATCATCCGTGTCAACACCAAAGATTGAACAGCCCAGCGCGAGCTGCCCGGTAAGGAACCGAAGGGCTCGTGTCCTTCCCCGAAGGCACATGCTGTTCAGGTGGTCTTAAGCAAACGAACGAGCTGAGTCCCATGTGGCAATTCCAAGATTTCGCGGCGCCGACTCCCGGCTCCGCTTGCGACCAAAACGCCGGCCAGTGCTACACCGCGCATTGGAACGCCGATGGTCACGACTGGGTTTGCCACACCGCGGGCGGCTCCAAAGGAATCAGCTTCGGTGATCCCGACGGTTCCTTGCATGTCAATCTGCTACCGGTCGGGGATGACACGCTCCCCATCGCCACGGAACAATCGGTCCGCGGTGACGTTTGGAACGTGACGTTCCCGCAGGCCGACTGCCAATACTCCTTGCGTCTGGCGTTGCGAGTGGTCGAAGCCACCGAAACGCGGTTGGTGATCGAACCGACCATCTCGATTCAAACACTGTTGCTCGACACACACCCAACCCTGGACCTCACGGCACTGGGCGATTGCGGCGTGATCTTCGATGAAGGCGACACGTTGGGCGACGGCAGCCCGCCGATCTCCACCGTGCAATTGCATGGTGAAACGGGATCGATCGCGGTGCTTTTGGCCCCCACCGATGCTCCCTTCACGACCGATCTTCGCCGCGAAGGGCATCTGCAACTCCGACTGTTTGGGGAATTCCTCGAAAAAGGCGTGATCCGCAAGGCTCGCCCCTGGATTGTGCTGGACCGTTCCGAACAGGGGATTTCGGAGCCTGATCTGCAGGCTTATTTGAAGCGATTGCGCGAAACCCCGCTGCCTTTAACGGCTTGAGCAGGCGTTTTTGAGCCTCCCCGTTGCTCCAGGCAATGAGTTTGGCTTTTCAAGAACGCGTCGGGCGGCAAGAATAGCGGGCTTCCTCACCCGCCTCCCTTCTGATTGGCCGACAGTTCTGTGGAACGCCGACTCTTTTCGTTCATCCTCTCGTCGATGGCGTTTTTCCTGATCTACATGTCCCTCCGGACCATGTTCGCGCCACCATTGCCCCCTGAGGAAGACGTGGTCGCCGAAATGGACGGCGAAACCATCGCCCCCGCAGAGGACTTGGTGGCCGATTCGGACCCTGATGCGTCCGATGATGACGAACAGGCCTCGGAAGAAGACGATGCGATCGTTCGCCCTGAATCTCCCACCTGGTCCACGCTCGGTTCGATGGATCCGACCAGCGGCTATGTGATGCTGGTGACGTTGAACAGTCGCGGCGGTGGCATCGAACGAATTGAACTGACCGAACGCAAAGAGAACGGGCGTCTGAAATATCGACGCGTTGACGTTCGTTCGGGTTACCTCGGGTATCTGGCCGCGGATCCTGCCGCCACCGAAATGGGCATCCGAATCAACGTGGTCGGCCCCGGCACCCCTGCCGACCTGGCGACCGCTTCCGGTGTAACGGGCGGGCTGAAACCTGGCGACGTCATCACCGGGTTCAATGGCACCAACGTCAACAACCTTTCCATGCTTCGCAACGCGATGCTGGAAACCAAGCCAGGCGAAGATGCCACGGTGACGGTGGTGCGAAACGAAAAGTCGATCGAATTCAAAACGACCTTGTCGGAACATCCACTGGACCTGGTTCGCTTGGCCGAGCACGGTGGTGATGACGAGATCGAAGGCAACCTTTCGCGTCTGTCATGCTTGCTGACCATTGGCCGCGTCGGTCGCCGCGAAATTCTTTCGGGCGAACACACCATCGAAGGCATGGTCGACACCGGCGATTTGATCTGGGACGCATCTCAAGACGGCGACCAAGTTTCCTATCGATTGCAACTGTCCGATTCCGAGATGAAACCGGCCGCCGGCAAATCGGTCGGATTGCAGCGGACTTACTCGCTGAAGCCCAACAGCTACTCACTGGACATGGATGTTCAGATCGACAACCGTGCCGAGGAAGCCCAAGAACTGGCTTACCGAATCGAAGGTGCCAACGGAATCACTCTGGAAGGTTGGTGGTACAGCAATAAAATCAGCCCCAACTGGGGCGGCTCCGCCGCTCGCGACGTCGTCTACAAAACGACCGCCGAAGGCCACGAACTGGTCTCGGGATACGCGTTGCTGAAACGAGCCAAGAACGAATCGGAAGCGGATGACCAAACCCTGTTTGCCCCCGATTCTGCGCCACCCGCTCGCGACCTGAGCTACATCGGCGTCGACGCCCAATACTTCACCGTCGCGATGTTGCCACCAGAAGGCCAAGAGTCGCTCAAGACATTCCGCCGTGCTGCTGCAAACATCATCGCTGATCCAAACGCCGTTCCTGACAACAAAGAACGCGCGGTCAACACCAGCTTCTACCTCGACAGCGCCATCGCCGATGTGCCTCCGGGGTCGTCCCTCAAACAATCGCTGCGATTGTTCGCTGGCCCCAAACAACCGGACGTGATGGAAGCCTACGGATTGGGCGATTGCATCTACTACGGTTGGTTCTCGTTTGTCGCCAAGCCTCTTGGCGGGTTGCTGCACCTGTTCTCCAACGTTGGCAACTACGCCTTGGCGATCGTGCTGCTGACACTGTGTGTGCGAGGCCTGATGTTCCCGCTTTCGCGAAAAGCGGCGATCAACGCTCAACGCATGCAAGAACTGGCTCCTGAACTCAAGAAGATCGCCGAGAAGCACAAAGACGACATGGAAGCTCGGGTCCGAGCCCAACGGGAACTTCAGCAACGCGTCGGCTTCAACCCGATGGCGGGCTGTGCCCCCATGTTCTTGCAGTTGCCCATCTTCATCGGTTTGTACCGAACTCTGTCCGTCGACATCGAACTGCGACAAGCCGCGTTTGCATCCTGGACCACCTGGGCGTCGAACCTGGCCGCTCCCG
>NZ_JBICHO010000386.1:0-11385 GCF_043100905.1 Rhodopirellula sp. JB055
TTTACCCTGGTCGCCACCCGCACGATCCCCCCCCCATCACTGGTCCCGCATCGGCCAACCCCGGTCGCGGGGTCGGATTGGCGGGGATAGGCCGCCCGGCAACATCTTGACCAAGCCGAAGCAGTGCCGGTATCTCGCCGAGCACGCACAAAAACCGAAAGAGAACTGAACGATGAAACCTTGGCTGACCGCACTGCCCGTCTACAACGAAGCTCAATACGTGGATGACGTCCTTGAGAACGTCCTGAAACACGCGAGCCAAATCCTGGTCGTCAATGACGGTAGCACCGACGGGACCCGAGAGCGCCTCCAAGCCTGGGCGGAACGCATGCCTGAATCCGTCGCGGTCGTCCATCACCCCCAAAACCGTGGCTATGGCGCCGCATTGCAATCCGTTTTCGCCCACACCATCGAACATGGATACGAAGGCGTTGTGACACTGGACTGCGACGGCCAACACCAACCCTGCCGAATCCCCCAGTTCATCGAGGCCGGACGACATGCCGACATCGTCTCCGGCAGCCGGTACCTGCAGGAGTTCGAAGGTGACGATGCACCACCACAAGAAAGAATGTTTATCAACCGCCGAATCACGGCGGACATCAATCGGCGACTCGGGTTTTCACTGACCGACGCGTTCTGCGGCTTCAAAGCCTATCAAACGGAAGGCCTGAAAAAGCTGAAAATCACCGACGACGGCTACGCCATGCCGCTTCAATTGTGGGTGGAAGCCGCGGCAGCCGGACTGCAAGTCACCGAGCTTCCCGTCCCATTGATCTACCTGGATCTCGAGCGATCCTTTGGTGGCTCGCTGGATCACGCCGAAACCCGCCTGAGTTACTACAACCAAGTCCTCGACGACGCGATCGATCAAGCTTGCCGCGAAGGCCGGTTCCGCAAACCAAACGGCGAACACGATCGAACCAATTCGCCTTGCGGTGAAAAAGCCAAGCTAGCTGCCAGCTAAACCGCCACCTCCGGGAGATGGGGCAGTTGATCGAGGCCGCGTTTCAGCGAGTTTCGGTACGATGCACCTCTCCCGAAACAAAGGAGGTCGTGCAGTTTTATTTCACCCTCCCTTTGGAAGGGTCGGCCCGTTCCGGGCCGGGGAGGGCTACGCGCTGGCTCCGATGCTCGACCCTCCCCTCGCTTCGCTCGGCCCTCCCAGGGGGAGGGCGATGATAAACGTTTGGCAACACAGCACTTAAAAACTGCACGACCTCAAAGTTTTGGGGGGGAGATCGAGCGACGCCGTTCCGGCATACACGAGAGCGAGGGCCGAGCACTGACAACTTGCAATCCAGGCTCTCTCAGCGAGGCAAACGCTTGGTCTCGGCTTCCGATGAAGATCCGCAACCAGATTTGCCGACCGCGGCCGTCGCCAACTGTCGCATGGGGCGTGAGGCAAGCCCCGCGGCCATCATCAATCGAGCCAGCCCGACCATGGTTTGATGCCACTGGTGCACCATGTCCGGTGTCCCAAAGCGGAGCGCATCCTCGCGATCGAAACCTTGCTCGCTGACACGAATTTCGGTTGCCATGTGCATCAAGGCCTCCAACATCACATGGCCGTGCCGATCCGAATCCGTCAGCCCTTCGTCGTCGTAGATCCACAAATGAGGCTGCATGGTAAGATCCACGCTGTGCATCGCAGCGGCATCCGCATCCATCGCGTCGACAACCAAAGAACGGGCACCACACTGAACGTAAAACTTAGCCATGAGATTGATCTTCCGTGAAAGGCGGTTGCGGGGGGAATCCATCGCCAAGTGAACCTCTTGGCGACACACATAGGATCGCAACCTGCGTGACACGTTAGGTCACGAGCCGCTGGGAAGCTTCTAGCTTCTAGCTTCTAGCTTCTAGCTTCTCGTGCTCGTGCTCGTGCTCGTGCTCGTGCTCGTGCTCGTGCTCGTGCTCGTGCTCGTGCTCGTGCTCGTGCTCGTGCTCGTGCTCGTGCTCGTGCTCGTGCTCGTGCTCGTCACCCGTCACCCGTCACCCGTCACCCGTCACCCGTCACCCGTCACTCGCCACTCGCCACTCGCCACTCGCCACTCGCCACTCGCCAAGCCCGACGAAATCACAACCCGAAGCGTCAGCGAGGGAAAAACGATGTCGACTTCGCCTCGCTCACGCGTCGGGTCATGAAAAACCAATGACTCACGCAAAAGCGCAACTTCAAAACGCGGCAGCGAGGGGCCCCACACCAACTCCCCACAACGGCCCCATCGGGAGCGTCCCTTGTGCCCAAACCTCCCACAGTCCCCTGAAAACGTTTTCCAGGCGAAATTCGACGTTCTCTCCATTTACAAAACGGAGGCGTCCTGGATAAACTGCCGGGCTTTCCTGGAAAAACCGCTTTCTCGCCCGCCCCTCCTGACGCGTGTTCGATTCACTCTCCGACGGTCTGCAATCCGCTTTCAAAAGTTTGTCTGGCAAAGGCAAACTGACCGAAGGCAATATGCGCGACGGTCTCAAGATCGTGGAGCAATCGCTGCTCGAGGCCGACGTCAGCTACAGCGTCGTCCAGGACTTCATGGCGCACGTCACGGAGAAAGCTCTCGGGAAACGCGTCCTGCTCTCGCTTCGGCCGCAAGAAGAGCTGGTCCGGATCGTTTACGACGAGCTGGTTGAAACCCTCGGGCCCGTCGATTCGGCTCTGAATTTGAAAGCCGACGGTCCAACGGTCATCATGCTGTGCGGCCTGCAGGGAAGCGGAAAAACGACGACCTGCGGCAAACTCACCAAGTTGCTGCAAGAACAAGACATCACCCCGTTGCTGGTCGCCGCTGACTTGCAACGCCCTGCCGCCATCGAACAACTCAAAGTCATCGGGTCACAACTCGGTGTCCCGGTTCATGCCGAAACCGATCACAAAGACCCTGTGAAGGTCTGCCAGGCAGGCGTGGAAATGGCCCGTCGCGACGGCAACCGCGTGGTCATTCTGGACACCGCCGGTCGTTTGGCAATCGATGCCGAACTGATGGCAGAGCTGAAGAAAATCGACCGCAAAGTGGGCCCGGACCAGGTTTACTTGGTCGTCGACGGGATGACCGGCCAAGATGCGGTGAACAGTGCAGGCGCGTTCAACGACGCGCTCGAACTGGACGGCGTGGTGATGACCAAGCTCGACGGGGACGCTCGCGGCGGAGCCCTGTTGTCGGTCAAACAAGTCACCGGTGTTCCGATCAAATTCATGGGCACGGGCGAGCATTTCGATGCTCTGGAACCCTTCCGCCCCGAAGGCATGGCCAGCCGAATCCTGCAGATGGGCGACATTGTCGCCGCGGCTCGCGAAGCACACCGAATCGTCGATGAACAGGAACGAGAAGAACTGGAGGCCAAAATGGCCAGCGGTGATTTCTCGCTCGACGATTTCAAGAACATGATGCAAAAAGTCGCCCAGCCTGGGTTGATGGGGCGCATGATGGGCTTGATGCCTGGCATGGGCCAATTCAAAGACATGATGGAATCGGAGGCGGCCGGCGGCCAAATCCGACAAATCATTGGGGCGATCAACTCCATGACCCCCGCCGAACGCAAAAACCCGAAACTGATCGATGCGACCCGTCGCACCCGAATCGCCAAGGGTGCTGGCGTGCAATCTCCCGTCATCACTCAATTCATCAAACAATACGACGTGATGAAGCCGATGATGCAAGCGATGTCCGGCAAGGGCACCGGCGATCGAATGGCGATGATGCGTCAAATCCAAGCCAACGCCATGTCAGGCGACCCCCGACTCGGCGGCTTGAAAACAAAGCAGGGCACCGGAAAGCGGCTTTCACCCGCCCAAAAAGCTCAGCAAAAAAAAGAACGCGAAAAGCTCAAACGAAAACTCAAACGTAAAAAACGCTGAGTGAGATGAAGTGGGCCGAGACCAGAGCAGGTACAGCCCTCTGTCTTCAGCCCCCGAAATCAACCTCAATTCCTTGGAGAAACGACCGACATGGCAGTAAGAATTCGCATGAAAAAGATGGGACGCACGCACCGTCCTTTCTTTCGTGTTTGTGCAGTGGATCAACGCAACCCACGTGACGGCCGCGTGATCGAAGAACTCGGCACCTACGATCCAATGTGCCCCGAAACGGACGCTCGTGCCTCCTTGAAAGCGGATCGCGTCGATTACTGGCTCGGCGTTGGCGCTCAACCCAGCGACAAGGTTGCTGTGCTGATCAAAAAATACGGCACCGAAGGATCGCATCTGGAAGCTCAAAAGGCTGCCATCGAGCGACTCGGACGCCGCAAAGACTACACACCACCACCAGAAGCTCCTGCTCCCAAAGCCGCACCGGCCGCCGAAGCTCCTGCTGAAGAAGCACCCGCGGAAGAACCAGCCGCCGAAGCTTCAACCGATGATGCTCCCGCAGCAGAAGCCACCACGGAGTGAGATTCGACGTTGTCACCCTGTTTCCAGCCATCTTTGACGGTTATCTGACCCAAAGCTTGCTGGACAAGGCGATTGTTCGAGGTTTGGTAGAGATTCAGCGACACAACCTCCGAGATTGGGCCGAAGACACCCCTCATCGCAAAGTCGATGACCGCCCTTTCGGCGGCGGCCCCGGACTGTTGTTGCAAGTCGAACCGACCGTGAACTGCGTTCGGGACGTGGACGCCATGGCCGATGTCCCGGCTCGTAAGATTTTGTTGACCCCGCAAGGTCGACGGCTCGACCAACGGTTGGCCGAAGACCTGGCCACCAGCGATCGCATCCTGTTGATGTGCGGCCGCTACGAAGGATTTGACCAACGTGTGTTGGACATCCTTCAACCCGAAGAAATCAGCATTGGCGATTTTGTCCTCAACGGAGGCGAAGTCGCCGCGATGACCATCATTGACGCTGTCGTCCGGTTGCTGCCTGGCGTGCTCGGTGATGAACAAAGCAGCCTGGATGATTCGTTCAGCCGAGGAAATCGGATGCTCGAGTTCCCCCAGTACACCCGGCCCCGTGAATTCGAAGGCCACACCGTCCCCGATGTTCTGCTCAGCGGCGATCACGCCGCCATCGCCGCCTGGCGAGCCGAACAAAGCCGGACGAGAACGATTGACCGCCGCCGCGATTTGCTGCCCGAGCATTCCGAACCAGACAACGAACAAACCAACAAACTCTCCTGAACATCACAGAGGTTTCCAAATGAACAACGCCATCATGGACATGGTCGACAAGGCCAACCAAAAAGAAGACGCTCCCCAGTTCGAAATCGGCGACACCGTCGATGTCCACACCAAGATTTTGGAAGGCAACAAGGAACGGGTTCAGGTCTTCACCGGCGTCGTGATCGGTCGCAGTGGCCAAGGCTCACGCGAAATGTTCACCGTTCGCCGCATCGTGGCCGGCGAAGGTGTGGAACGGAAATTCCCCGTTCACAGCCCTCGCATCGAAAAAGTCGAAGTCAAACGCAGCGGTGTCACCCGCCGTGCCAAACTGTACTTCCTCCGCGATCGGGTCGGAAAAGCCGTTCGCCTGAAAGAACGCCGCCGCGTTTGATCGCTGGGTTCGGCCAACAACGAAACCAAATCACGGCAAGCTGCTCTGGTCCGCCAGTGCAGCTTGTTTGCTGCGCAGGGACCGACTCTCCTGCCCGTGAGGGCCAGCGAAGCCCACCCATCACACCCCGGCGAGCGAGGCCCCCAACTCAGAGACCGTGCATTCCTTAACTTCTGTGCGTGCAATGCCTTGAGCACGCCGCCCGCGTATTTTGCAGCCGCGATTTTCTCAAAACCCGAAGCGTTAGCGAGGGAAAAACGATGTTGACTTCGCCTCGCTGACGCGTCGGGTCATGAAAAAACAATGCCCCACGCAAAAGCGCAACTTCAAAACCTGCGCAGCGGGAGGGGTCGGAAAGCGAGCGTTCAGCGAGAATTCCAGGAGAAGAGCAACCCGCGCCGCATCCCATGCTCGACCTCGTATGTCGATGTCACTCCCCCCAAAACATCGTTCCCGGAGAGGTGCTCAAAGAGCGCGAATGGTGGGTGGCACCTTACGGGAGCACGTACGCCTGAACGGCTTAGCTCGACCTCGTGTATCGATGTCACTCCCCCCAAAACATCGTTTCCGGAGAGGCGCTCAAAGAGCGCGAATGGTGGGTGGCACCTTACGGGAGCAAGCAGAAAGAACGAGCCCGACGCGACAACGAGATCCTGCGACCGTAATGAAAGACCTCGGCCCCGGATGGGGCCGGCGTGGGGATGCGGGGGGATGCGCGCGGTCCCTCGCTAACGCGTCGGGTTTCGATTTGCACGGGCTCGAGAGCCCGTCGGACGGCGAGCACGAGCAGCTAGCAGCTAGCAGCTAGCAGCTAGCAGCTAGAAGCTAGAAGCTAGAAGCTAGAAGCTAGAAGCTAGAAGCTAGAAGCGATCTTGGTCCATAAAAAAACCGGGTGCGTCCCTGTGGAACGCACCCGGTTGAACTTGTCAGCCGTGACTTGCAGTGTTGCCGAATTGCAATTTCGATCAAGGCCATCCGTGACCTCCAACGACCTTCATCCTTGAAGGCGAGGGACTCCGGCAAAGGAGTCCCGTTCTCACCGGGTTCGCCGCATCAGGCGATGCTTCCGTGCTGCCAACCCGCCAATCCTTTGGCGGAAACGGTTCTCGCGGGACAACCGTGGGCAGCGAACCCGGTGGGAAGGGATCAAAAAATGCTCTTCGTCAACGTTCTCTCCGTAGTGTGGTTTCGATTCTCAAGCCACCAAGCGGTAGGCTTCGTCGCCCTCTTGTGCAGGTGCCTCTTGGTTGCGTTCGCGGACAGCGTCGACGAACTCTTCGAAGATCCGAATGTCGAGAGCCGATGCAGCCTCGGACTCGGGGTGGAACTGAGTTCCCAAAGCGAACCAGTCAATCATTTCGCTTTCGATGGCTTCGATCACACCATCGGGGCAGCGTGCGGTGACGCGGAACCCAGGAGCCACTTCGTCGATCGCCATGTGGTGGCGGCTGGTCACGCGAATTTCGCCATCGCCATAAACGCGGCCGATCAGCGAATCGCTTTCGACGTTCAAAGTGTGACGGTGATTGACGTCTTGAGCGTCAAAGTGTGGCACCGCTTCCGGCAAATCTTCTTTGATGTGCAAGAACAGATTGCCGCCCTGCTGAACGTTGATCAACTGCATACCGACGCCAATTCCGAAAACAGGCATCCGACGTTCGGCAATTTCCGCCATCAGCATTCGATCGCTGGCTTCGCGAGCAGCGTCCATGGGATGCACGCTGGGGTGCAACATGAATCCGTCGTTGCGAGGGTCCAAGTCGCCACCGCCAATGAACAAGAAACCTTCGACGGCGTCCAAGACTCGGGCCACCGATTCTTCATCGGCTTGCGGGGGAACCAAAACAGGAATGCCACCCGCGTTGATGATGGCCTGGTAGTATCCAGCGGCAATGTAGGCAAACGCGGGGGTGCTGCGAGCTGCGGCACGGAAATCGGCGTTCAAACCAATCAAAGGCTTGCGCGTCATGGGAAGATCCTCTTCGTATCGGCGTTTGGTGTGGCCCGCACAGGTCAAGCATTGAAGCCAGCGGTCAGATGCTGAATTCAATCGAGCGAGAATCAAAACCGTGTGGCCTCAGCCGCATGATGCCGCCTGCTGGTCGGGCAGGGATAAGGGCAACCATGGGAGACCAATCCAGCTTGTGTCATCATGAAACAAACTGGCTGTTTTGCTTCCCGGACTCTCCCAGTGAGGTGAATGATAAGCGGCGCGGCGACGGTGTCGCGTCTGATGTGCGGGGAGATTAGAGGCGGAGTTTCACAACACCAAGCAAGAACGATATCTTGTGAGAAAGATTCCCCGAGACACTACAGGTAGTGCTAGCAAATGCTTTTTTTGCTAGCAAAACCCGTTTTCTGGGCCGTTTTGTGGGTTATTCTGCGCATCTCGATGGGAACTCCGCACCCCTTCGGGGGGAAAGCAGTCGCTCCCCCTGACTCAGATTTGATCCCACCGGCGCGGTTTTGCCGACCGCATCAGACGCCTCTCGTCGACATCATGGAGCTGTCCTCTCAATCGACACGCTCGTTTTGAACGGTGCCGCTAGGGGACCTTATCTTCCCTCAAGTCCATTCCTTGGCAACCCCAATCCGATTAGCTTGCATTTCCGTGCTCGGCATCCCCTGGTCGCGGCCTAGCGTTCAGGGCCATCGCCGGCCAGGTGATTCGTTCAGCCCAAGCAATCTGGTAATCTGTTTCGCGACCGAACCGACGGTCACCGTGCTCGGAATTTTTTTCCAGCACGTTGGAAGGCCTGAGGTTGTGAGGGCCCCGTTTGTCGAAAAGCCTTAGGTTTTGAAGGACCGTCCCCGTGCATTTTCCCGACGTTGCGTTGGCTTCCATCGGAGTCACGATTCCCCCGTCCCAGTGGACCAGCGAACAGATCGAAATGGATCTGCAACCGCTCTACTCCCGCCTGAAGCTGCCTGAAGGCCGATTGGCCATGATGAGCGGCATCAACAGCCGCCGAGTTTGGGAACCAGGAACGGTTCCCAGCGGCCCCAGCATCCAAAGCGGCCAACACGCGATCGAAGCCGCCGGTGTCGATCGCGACCAAATCGGAGCTCTGATTCACGCCAGCGTTTGCAGGGACTTTTTGGAACCAGCCACCGCCTCCCGGGTGCATCACGAACTGGGATTGTCACCCGACTGCTGGGTCTACGATGTTTCCAACGCGTGCTTGGGCGTTCTCAACGGAGCGGTCCAGATCGCGACGATGATCCAGTCCGGCATGATCTCCGCCGGCATCGTGGTGGGCACCGAGAACAGTCGCCCTTTGATGGAAGCGACCATCGCGTCGTTGAACGCCGACACCCAATTGACTCGCAAAACGGTCAAGCCCGCGTTCGCATCGCTCACCATCGGTTCGGGAAGCTGTGCTTGGCTGCTGACTCACCGCGACCTGCATCCCAACGCCACGACGCTGGACCACGCGATCGCCCGTGCCCACACCGCTCATCACGATCTCTGCCGCAGCGATCAAGACACGGCTGGAGCAGGAATGCAACCGCTGATGGAAACCGACTCGGAAACCTTGATGGCCGAAGGCATTGCCACTGGGGTCGCCGCCCTAGCCGAACTGCTGCATCAATCCGGATGGTCCCGTGATCAAATCAACCGTTCCATTTGCCACCAAGTCGGATCCCGACACCGAATCGGGATGCTGGAGGCGATGCAGTTGCCCGCCGATCGAGACAGCGTGACGTTCCCCGCGCTCGGCAACACAGGCTCGGTCGCGCTGCCGTTGACCGTGGCCGCCGCGGCCGCGACCGGTGAATTATCATCCCACGACAAAACGGCGATGCTCGGCATCGGATCGGGCATCAACAGCGTGATGATCGCGGCCCGCTGGGGCGACACCGCGGTTGCAGGCGACTGGGCAGGCTTGCTCGATGAACTCGCCCCGTCTTCTTTGGCATCCACCGCGAGCTGAACCTCTCCACGCAGAGAATGGAAAATCGAACCGCGCCCAGGGTGCGTCGTTTGCTCGCCCTGTAAGAGGCTGTTGAGTGAGTCCTCCCCCAAACGTTAGCGAGGGATCGCGTGCCATGGCAACGTGCCTATGGATCCCTTGCCCACGCGTTTTGAAGTTGGGCTTTTCTCAAATCCCGAAGCGTCAGCTTTTTCATAACCCGAAGCGTCAGCTTTTTCATAACCCGAAGCGTCAGCGAGGGAAAAACGATGTTGACTTCGCCTCGCTGACGCGTCGGGTTATGAAAAACCAATGCCTCACGCAAAAGCGCAACTTCAAAACCCACGCGTCGGGTAGTGAAATCGAATAATCAACAGGCTGTTAAGTGATCCGCTGGCTTTCAAATGCTGCCCATTCAGCCTCCACCAGCACGTGTTTGCTTGCCGGAAACCGGTTCTGGCGCTATGGTGAAAGCAGGCCGCCTCTTTCCTATGACCTTTGAGCGATCTCGATGACACGTCATTTTCTTCCCGGACTCACAGCGTTGCGGGTCGCCATCCCATCCACCTGCCAACATCTTCCTCGCCGTGTTCGCACCAGCGGGTTGGCAGTTTGCTTGAGCGCGTTGTTCGGCTGCGCCCCCGCCGCGGCACAAGAAACTCCCGTCGCGGAGCCACCCGCACCGGCGGAAACTGCCGCGGCCCCCGCCGAGCCCGTTGCGACGGAGGACGCGCCGACCGTTGAAGAACCCACTTATGTTCGCGTGCACGAAGTCGATGGCAAACCGGTCGCCTTGCAAACCGCGACGGTTCAGTTTGTCGGGCAACCCGGGACGCAATACGACGGCGCGATCGTCGATTTGGTTGGCGTCGTTCACATCGGACAAGACGAGTACTACACGGAACTGAAAGAACAACTGTCGAAGTACGATTGCGTGCTTTACGAATTGGTCGCTCCCGACGGCACACGCATTCGCCCCGAGGATTTGGAAGAGCGCCGTTCGATCTTGGCCTCGGTTCAAACCGGCATGAAAGACATGTTGAACCTGGAGTACCAACTCGAAAAGATCGACTACATGGCTGAAAACTTTCGCCATGCCGACATGAGCCCAGAAGAGTTTGTGGAAGACCTTGAAAAACGCGGCGACAGCATTTGGAAGATGATCGCTCGCATGCTCGGTGCCGGCATCGCATCGCAAGCCAAGACGGGCGGCGACGCGGGATTGATGATGGCGATGTTCAGCGGCAAAGATCGGCCGATGAACATGAAGCGAGCCATGGCGCGGCAGTTGGTGGACATTGAATTGGTGACCGCCGGCATGGACGACGCCAACGGCGAGAACACCTTGATCAAAGGCCGCAACCGCAAGGCGTTTGAAATCCTCAAGCAAGAACTCGATGCCGGCAAAGAAACCATCGCAGTGTTCTACGGTGCCGGCCACTTGCCCGACATGGCCGACCGACTCGAAAACGATTTCGGAATGAAGCCCACCCAAACCACCTGGTCCAACGCCTGGGACCTGACCCGGAATTGAGCTTCTAGCTCTCGTGCTCGTGCTCGTGCTCGTGCTCGTAGCCGGATTCGCCAAGAATTCGGACGTGCACCTGGCTCCTTGTACGATGGGGCTCCTTGTACGATGGGGCTCCTCGTACGATGGGGCTACTCGCACGATGAGCTACCAAGCCCGTCCAAATGGAAACCCGACGCGTCAGTTTTGAAGTTGCGCTTTTGCGTGAGGCATTGGTTTTTCATAACCCGACGCGTCAGCGAGGGACCCTACAGAACCTCGTGCATCCAGTGACCAACGACGCAAGCCCAGAGTTCTGCCGAATGGAACCATCGCCAGATCGGACCTGGCCTACCGACCGAGTCCCGAGTCCCGAGTCCCGAGTCCCGAGTCCCGAGTCCCGAGTCCTGAAGCCCTGAAGCCCTGAAGCCCTGAAGCCCTGAAGCCCTGAGGCCCTGTGGCCCTGTGGCCCTGTG
>NZ_JBICHO010000387.1:0-21165 GCF_043100905.1 Rhodopirellula sp. JB055
TCAGCACCGGTTCCGCGGAAAGTGTGCCAGTAGACAATGCTGAACCGCATGTGGTCCTTCATCGTTTTGCCTTCGATGACTTCGTCAGGGTTGTACCAGCGGAAGGCAAGCGGGTTGTCGGATTGGGGGCCTTCGTACTGAATGACGGGAACATCGGGGAAAGCGGTCATCGAACGGATTCCGTGGGGGCGGCGGGGGGGAAATGCAAATCAATGGAGTGCCCCAATATCAGAAGTTGTCTGAAGTGCGACAAGGGGGTGAAACCGGTTTCAGCTGCGCAGCGGTGCCGGAGAGGTTGTTCGCGTGCGTTTTAGGGCCACTAATGCGCTTTTCGGAGCCAGCGACGGCGAGGGCCGGGGGCGAGTTTCGCGTCCATCGGCCGATCCTGCCGGGATCCTCGCGGGTCGTGTCGAATCCAGATTGCCAATTTCGCTTCGGACTGCGAAACTGACGACCAGCGTCCCGCCGCCTGGAGGTGGCGGCTTTCGAAACTCGCACCGGCAAATGAACGACGTGTCTTCTGCTCCCTCTGAATCGCTCACCGAATTTTTCCCCGAAGATCTGCTGCACGTGGTTCGCGAAAACCAACCGCTGCGTGAAACGTTGTGGTTGGGCATTGGCGGCCCGGCTCGATTCTTAGCCGAACCGGTCGAGATCGATCAGGTCGAGAAGCTCTACACACTGGCTCGGGAAAAACAGCTTGTGCTGCGTGTGCTTGGCCAAGGCAGCAATGTGCTGGTTCGAGAAGCTGGTTTTGATGGTTTGGTCATCTCATTGGCGGCCCCTGCAACCAGCGGATTGGAGATCCAGGGACAGAAGTTGATTGCTGGCGCTGGTGCCAAGCTGACTCACGCGGTGATCAAAACCGTCGGCGAAGGGCTCGGTGGACTGGAACACCTCGTTGGTATCCCCGGCAGCATCGGTGCGGCTGTCGTTGGAAACGTGTCAGCCGAAGGACGCGACATCGGGTCGGTTGTGGAATCGATCGAATTGATCGACGAAGATGGCAAACGCAAAACGATCACGGGCGAGGAAGCCGGGTTCGCTCACCGCCAATCGACTTTGATGGGCACGGTTGTTCTGTCGGTCACGTTCAACTTGGAACCCAAGGACGTTTCGGCGCTGACCAAACGGATGCAGAAATTGTGGATTCATCGCGGCCAACGTCGTCCGTCGGAATCCAATCGAATCGCGATGCCCTTCATCGATCCTGATTCCATTTCCGCGTGTGAATTGATCAACAGCACGGGATTGGCAGGCATTCGCGAAGGCGACGTGTCGCTGGATTCCGCCGAACCGCATTACTTGATCGCGCATGACAACGCGACCAGTGATCAATGCGTGAAACTGATCGGCCGAGTTCGCGAGCAGGTGTTGATGCAAACCGGGATCGACTTGCAGTTGAATCTGCAAATTTGGTAAGCGTACTCGCATGAGCGAGACGTCCACACCCGAAAAACGACCTCGATTGATTCGTCGCAAACGCGAATTGACGACGGATGAGCCGGCAACGGTGGGATGGGTGCGTGGTCTCATCAGTGCTCCTGCGGTTTTGTCGATTCTTTGGCCCGCGATCCTGTTGGTCGCCGGGTATGCCGCCTGGCAGACATGGTGGGCGGACTACTTTGCCGTCACCTACCACGGCATCGACGCTCAACAAATCTCGGTGACGCCACCGCCGGAGTACGTTCGCACGGACATCATTGACGCGGTCTACACCGAAACGGCGATGAAAGACATGTCGCTGCTCGACCCTCAAGTATCAGCCAAAGTGGCTTCGGCGTTTGCAAGTCACCCGTGGGTCCACCGAGTCGTCGGCGTTCGCAAGAAAGCCCAGGGGCGACTTGACGTGCGTTTGGATTACCGATTGCCGGTCGCAATGGTTTATGTGGTGGATCCAAAGACCGGGCCGGGGTTCTTGGTTGTCGACGGCGAAGGCACGTTGCTGCCCAGCGATTTTGCGCCGTCTGAAACGGATCACTATCTGCACATTATCGTTCCCGGCGCGTATCACACTGGCCGTTTGGGATCTCCGTTTGGTGACACGCGAGTGCATGCCGCGGCATTGTTGGCTCGGCTGTTGGCACCGCACCGCGAAACGCTGAAATTGCAGAGCATCGGCGTGCATGGCGATTTGCGTCAGAACCCGATCGTCCAACTCGAAATCGCGAATCAGGACGGGGAACGCTGGTTTTGGGGCAGCCCGCCCGGCGAAGAAGTCGCGGGGGAGATTCCCGCTTTGATGAAATTGCAAGCCATGCTGGCGGGAGTTCCCACGGGAACCGACCTTCGCCAAGTTCAGTTGCAACCGTAGCGAGCAGACCGGCATCGGCTCAGCTAAAATCTTTCCTTAGCAGTTCAGTTTCTCTCGCGGAAGGAATGTTCGCTTGTCCCGAATTCAGCTCGCTTTGTTGTTTGTCGTCTCGCTCTTCCCAGCGAGTCTTGTTGCCGCCGATCGTCCGAATGTCTTGGTGGCGATCTCCGATGATCAATCGTTTCCGCACGCGTCCGCGTACGGCTACCAAGCGATCCAAACACCGGCGTTTGATCGAATTGCGCGGGCTGGTGTTCTGTTCAACAACGCGTTCACGCCGTCGCCTGGATGCAGTCCGATGCGGGCTGCGTTTTTGACTGGTCGGAACATCTGGCAAATTGAACACGCTGGAACGCATGCGAGTTCCTTCGCGACCAAGTACGAGGTGTACCCAGACCGTTTGGAGCAGGCGGGTTACTTCGTCGGCTACACCGGCAAAGGTTGGGGGCCGGGGAATTGGAAAATCAGCGAGCGTTCGCGAAATCCCGCCGGGCCCGTTTTCTCATCCGAGAAGATGAAGTCACCCGGTGGAATCAGCAGTGTGGATTACGCCGCGAATTTCGAATCGTTTTTGGGTCAAAAACCGGAGGACGCGCCGTTCAGTTTTTGGTTTGGTTGCCACGAACCTCACCGGGTCTTCGAGAAAGGCATTGGGCTGAAGAACGGCATGGATCCATCGAAGGTCGTCGTGCCGGAGTTTTTGCCCGACACGCCTGAGATCCGCAGCGACATTCTGGACTACTGCTACGAAATCCAGTGGTTCGATCAGCATCTCGGTCGCATGCTCGACACGCTTGAAAAAGCCGGTGAGCTCGACAACACGATCGTGATCGTGACCAGTGACAACGGCATGGCGTTCCCGCGGGCCAAAGCAAATGTCTACGAGTATGGCATCCACAGGCCCCTGGCGATCAGTGGGCCGGCCCAGGTCAAAGGCGATCGAACGGTGGACGACTTGGTCAATTTGATTGACGTGACAGCGACAATCTATGACGCGACGGGTGTGAAGCCACCGGAGAAAACGCCGCTGAGCGGCCGTAGTCTGGTCGGGTTGCTTCAGTCGGGCAAACAGCGAATCGTTGAACCGGATCGCGATGCCATCTTTTCTGGGCGAGAACGTCATTCGTCCGTGCGATATGAATCGTTGGGCTACCCACAACGTTGCATCCGGACAGATCGATACCTCTACATTCGCAACTTCCGCCCGGAGCGTTGGCCCGCCGGGGCACCACAGAAATTTGGTTCGGGCAGCTATCCGAAGAAGCAAGCTATCCTTGCCGAAGAGTTGGGGCCAATGCATGACGGTTATCACGACATTGATGCTTGCCCGTCGCTCACCTTCCTCGTCGAAAATCACGATGACGCGGAGCTGGCCAAATACTTGCAGTGGGCGGTTGCCAAGCGTCCCACGGAAGAACTTTACGACATCCAGTCAGACCCGGCCTGTCTGAATGATTTGTCCGGCAAGTCGGAATTCGCGGAGGTCAAACAGTCTTTGAGCCAACGTCTGAATGACTACCTCATCAAAACGAGTGATCCTCGAGTTGTCGGAGCCGATGGCGGTGACGTTTGGGAGACTTACCCCAGATACAGTGGACTGCGTTGGTTCCCGAAACCTGAATGGGCGGAACAGTCACCTGAGCGAGTTCCGAAACTGAATTGGCTTGACAAGCGACGCCCAAGGTAGCGATTCGCGGAACAGCAATTCAGTTCAAATTGGTTTCGACGTTCTGTTCACGGACGTCGGCGTACACAATCGCGGCCAACCAAACCAAACAGATGACTTGGCCGACCAGTGCTGCGGCCGCGATTGCGATCGCGCCGTATGCCCCGACGAATGCGGCGGTCAGACCCAGCATGATGACTGAGGCGACGATTCGGCATCGGATCGGTGCAAGCGGTTTGCCTCGGCCTTTGACGTAACTGTCCAGGCCTTGCAGGATGCCTTTGATCGCGGACACCGGTGCGAGCCACCATGCGAACACAATCGCGGGTGCGAACTCTTCGCCGTAGACCAGCTTCACCAACGGGCCGATCAAGATCATGAAGACAATGGTGGAAACGGTTTGAATCGCAATCGATCCACCAAGAATCCGATGCACATCAGAGGTCTGCAGGCGTTTGCTGCGATCGGCTGCGGTGTTGAACAGGTAAATGCCTAACGTGTTGGGAATCACCGTCAGCGGGTAGACCACCGGAACCATCGCGGCGTAGAAACCTTGTGTTAGCAGAGGCACCAACCACATCACCAGCAACAAGTCCAAACGTTCAAACAGATCTGTTGCCAACATGGAAATTCCGTAAGGGCGGCTTTCCTTCAGCAAGCGATTGACGGGCGGTTCGCTTTCACCCGTGGCGGGTTGAGGCAATCCGATCACGCAGGCGGCCATCGAAATCGCCGATGCGATGACGAACAACACGCACGCCAACGTCAGCGTGACTTCGGTCAGCAGAGCGGCGATCAATAGCAAGCCTGGGAACGCGGCAGCGGCGATGAAACGGCGGAGGTTGTACCGGTGGAAATCGCCTGCACCGCGATCGACGGCCGTCATGATCAGCATCACGTGCTGGCCGATGACGCTGAATGCACACAGACACCCCAGCGACATCAGGTAGGCCTTTTCATCGGGCAAGGCGATCACGTTGCAGACCACCACGAACCCGGTTGTGATGGCTCCCGTGGTTAAGCCCAACCACATCGCTGCTCGGCGAAGTTTGATCGTCTCGACGGTGCGATCAGCGGCGTAGCGACAGATGACTTCTAGGCCACCGAACAATCCCACGTACAGCGCCATTTGCACGTACAAAACCGTCGTCGCGTATTCACCTCGGCCCACCGGTCCCAACAATCGGGCCAGCAAGATGCCTTGGCCCATCTGCAGCGCAACAATCGCGAACGCGAAACCGACGGTTTGACCAAACGAGATCGCTTTCGCAAATTTGTTGGTGGTGGGACGGGCGTTGGATTCTGAATCGGAATGATCGGGTAATCTTGGCGTCACTTCGCCACCGATTGACGTCGAGCACGCATCGGTTGCTGTTGAGGAACCGTCACAGGATTCCGATTTGGCGGGAAGAACGTCCGGGCAATTGCTCTGGGAAGCAGGTGCATTCTGTGCTCTGGACGCATCCCGATTTCCGGACGCATCGAGCGAGTTCAGGTCGGTAGAGAGAGGGTCAGAGGTCATATTGCGGAGCAGTATAGTTGCGATCAGTGCATCCGCCTGAATCCTCCAAGACTCGAATCCTTCAGTCGATTCCGTCGACGATTTGAGCTTCGGGACCCTGCCAAAATTGTAAAACCTGGTAGCCACCCAATACAAACACGGCGACCGTCATGGCAAGCACGGCGTAAATTTTGACTTGGTTCCAATCGACGCGATCGACGAACTTGGAAATGGTGGAATCGGTTGGCTTTAGGGAAGGGGACTTTTTAGTGTCCGTAGGCTTCTCTGCATTCAATTTTTTTTCAGGTTCGTCTTTCGAGTCCAAGCCATCTTCGGCTTGCGCATTCGAATTTCTGGAATCGGCCATCTTGGGGGCAGCGTTGATACTCGATGACGATTGATCGGAATCATCCGCCGCTTCGTCCTCTGAAATGTCGTCGTCGCTGTCTGGATTTTCCGAATCCGAACCTCGTGCGTCGCGATTGGACGCTTTGGCGCGAATATCGTCCTGGCCTGATTCGGGATCGAGCAGTGGGCCGGGTTGAAGGATGGAGCCCAAATCGATTTCTTGCCACGCATCGCCTTCCAACATTGAATTGTTGGCCGGGGAGTCCTCATCGAGCACACAGGTGAGTTCGGCTGTGTCATTCAATGAGCACTGCGAGTCGGCAGTTTCGCCTGCCTGGATTGAGAGAGCGAAAGTGATTTTTCCACATCGAAGCTCGGCACCGTCGATCAATTCCACCCAAGTTCGAGTGGGGATGCGGATGCCGTTGACCCGCGTGCCGGTGGTGCTGTTCAGGTCAAAGATGCGAAACCGGGGTTCTGAGTTGACGGGCGCTTCCCAGTGCAGCAGACAATGTTTCCGACTGACAGAACGATGCGTGGGGCGAATCTGGCAACCGCGGTCCCGACCGATCATGTAGTAACCGGTGCGAATCTCAGCGACCAAGCCAGCGCGGCTGCCGGAGGCGAGGATCAGTTGGACAGAACTTTCGGGCACCAAAATCAGTGAGTCGCGTTCGGAGGAGAGGGGCTGGTCCGAGCGTTCAGCGGCCGCCCGCGAATGCAGCAGAACCAGTGGAGGAATCGTCGGGAACCGACTCCTTTGTCCGAGCGATCAACCATGTTTGTGGGGTGGATCTTAGCAAAAGCGAAGGGCATTTGCCGAGGTTTTGAGCCAGAACTCTCTGCGGTTGGCCGCTAAAGTTCGCATTGAATCGGGTCGTCCGAATTGTTTGGCGCGGGAGTGTTGTCACATTGAATCCACTGAGGACTCATCTCACCCCATCTGGCATTTCGCCCTGTTGGTTCGAAGAGCAAAACATACGATGGGCTTCCGAGGCGGTCGGCCAGATCCTGCTACCGAAGCACGGTGGCTTCCAAACGTCGCTCACTTCGTGTTCGACTCTTCACCGAGTTCCCGATCGTCTGCGTTTTCAAGATTCGTCCACTTCAAAAATTTCGTCCGGGTAGTCGACGCGGCAGAGAAACAGTCCCTGAGGCGGAGCAGTTGGCCCAGCTTGTTTGCGATCGCGGCTGGCGAAGACTTCGTCGATCCACTGCAACGGTTTGCGTCCGCGACCGACTTCCAACATCGTTCCCATCAGGTTTCGAACCATGTTGTAGAGGAACCCTTCGCCATCGATTTCAAAGCACCAGGGTTCGCCTTCTAAGCGAGAGCCCGTCGGATCGGTCGCGGTCCGAGGGAACCATCTCGCCGAGTGGATCGTCCGCACAGTCGAAGGGCGTTCGGCACCTGTTCCTTGGAAGGCTCGGAAGTCATGACGTCCGACGAACTTGGCCGCAGCGGCTTGCATCGCCGCATGATCGATCGGACCGCCGACACGGTGCACGTAGCGATGGGCGAACGGGTCGCGACCACCGCCAACCTGCACCAAGTACTGGTACCGTTTGCCGATGGCGTCCGCGATCGGATGAAAGCGTTCTCGTGTTTCGCGAACCGCTTTAACGCGAATGTCGTCGGGCAATTTGCTGTTGATTGCTCGCTGCAGTGAGATTGGCCCAGCGTTCCAGGTCGGCAACACGCATCGGGCGACTTGGCCAATCGCGTGAACGCCTGCGTCGGTTCGCCCGCTGCCCAAAATTCGAACGGGCTTTCCTGCCAACGGCTGAATCACACGTTCCAATTCGGATTGGATCGACCGCTGTTCAGGCTGGACTTGCCAGCCACAATACTCGGTGCCATCGTAAGCCACCGTCAGGTGAAAGGTGCGAGGGCGTGATTGGCGAGTTCGATCGTTGGCTTGCAATTCAATTCTCTGTGGAGACCGGAACTCGATGACTCACCGCATTCGTTTGCGACGCCCCTGGACCCGCGAAATTTTTCGCGATGGCCAATCTCTTCATCGAGCTGACCGGGTCGATGTGCCTGACGTGGCGGAGGGCAACGAGGTTTTGACGCCCGAAGTGTTGCGAGCAGAACGCGGCAACGGCGATGCGACACCGACCGAATATCATGCCATTTATCAGCGGCATTTCAATTGCCCCACCGGATTGGAAGACGACGATCAGGTGTCGATCGAGATTGCTCCTGCACCCAGTCAGTCTTTCGTAGTGCGATTGAACGACGAGGTCATCGGCTCAAGCGATCAGGATGATCGGGAAGAAGGCGACCGCGATGTCGTCCAGTTGCCGGTGCCGAAGCCGTTGGTCGGACAGAACCAACTTGAGATCGAATTGCGATCCAAAGTGGCCTCGTCTCTTCCACGTTGCGTGGCGGAAGTCGCTTTGCGAATCGACGCGGCAAGCTAAGACAAACGCGGCAGTGGTTTCCAGCCTGTGATCAAGCAAGTTTCTTCACAGGCGTGAATCCTATGCCACTGATTCTAGAGGTTTTGTTCGATCAGGCGGATCATCGACTGTGACGATTCGACTGCACCGACGGTGGTCGTTTTGGGGAACAACAGCTTGGGGATCGTTCCTGATCCAGCCCGCTGATAAAGCTGCACGTGTTTTTGAATGTATTCTGTCGGCGTACGGCCGCTCATCGTCGATTTCAACTTAGCTTCATCGACTAATTGGGAAGCATGCGATAGGGCTTGAGAAAGCGATGGTTTGGACTCGAACATGTACGAGTGGAAGTCCGCGAATCTCTCTCGATCAACAATCCAAACCGCAACAGCCAACTTGGCTAAATCGCAAGCCTCACGGTGCGTCGCATGAGTGTTTTGGATGGCGGGATTGCAGCGACCGTCCAGCGGAACCGGCAACGTGATCACAGCCAGTCGATCGCCGAAATGTTCTTGGGCGGCTTTCAGTGATTCGTGAGTGCGTTGGCAGTGTGGGCAGGTGTAATCAAACATTTCCACCAGCACCATTTCTGCATCTGGGTTGCCCACCAGCGGCCAATCTTTCGTTGCCAAGCGGACGCCGCCAAGGATCTCGGCTGTCTTAGGCTTTGAATCCGCTTCCGCGCTCACTTCCGTCAGCAACAGCGACGCGGGGTTGATCAACGCCAACGCGAATTGTGATGGACGCACGCTGGAGACCTGGTTGATCAACGCGGCTGATCGTCGATTGACACTGAACGATTCGGGCGGAGCGAACAGGCCCTGGATCTCACTGTCAGCGGCCGACTCGTCGCTCGCGGGAGCTTCGAACATGCCTGGCGCTTCGAACATGCCGGGCGCGTCGGGGGCGTTGGGGGCGGTGAACGTCGCGGGTTGAGCACTGTGTTCAATCACTTCGAACGTGGGTTCGGGTTCCGTCACGACTTGCATCGCAATCAGTCCCGCCAACCCAACGGCGGCGATTGATGCCAGGTATCGCAGCGAAGGTGTTTGGGCGGGGCGGCTGAACAGAAACGTCGCTGCCAGAACCAACCCCGCGGCGTGGGCGACCATGCAGTATGGGCAAAGATGTCCCAAC
The DNA here is from genome assembly GCF_043100905.1 of Rhodopirellula sp. JB055. NCBI lineage: Bacteria > Pseudomonadati > Planctomycetota > Planctomycetia > Pirellulales > Pirellulaceae > Rhodopirellula > Rhodopirellula sp. JB055. The sequence continues at coordinate 9,373 of NZ_JBICHO010000387.1, forward strand.
GCGAAGACTTGCAAACCGATGAACCAGATTGCTGCTCCGCCAGCGATGAAAGTGACCACGCCGAGTGCGCCCCAGCGGACTCGATTCCAAAACACACTGATCGGTTGAAATAGCAGCAACGAAATCACGCTGGCATGAGTGAGGATGGCTGGCACGCTGACCGGCAAGGTTCCCACCTTGGACCAACGACTGTGCAACACGTGACTGCAATCAAACAGGCTCCCGCCGCCGCAACCTGCCACTGGGGAAGACGTGAACGCGGTGTACGCGAGGTAACCGCTCGTGCCCAATGCGACGAGGCTGCACATCAACATGGTCCACCATGCGCTCACTCGAAGTCGCGGCAACGAGGCACGCACTGAAAACCGCTCGTTCCACGGACGCGAATGTTCGTGGGAAAGCGAATGATTGCCAGGGGAATGCAGGTCGGCGGTGGCCATGATGGATCCAAGCGAATGTCGGGTGAGAAAATCCTGTTGCAGCGAGTTAGCTCGGAAGCAGGTTGTGTGCCAAAATTCGCGAGACTGAAGCAAAAGTGTCTAAGTTACTGAGAATGCCAATCTTGAGGGGGCGAAGATGACATCTGCGACCGTTCGGCCACCGATTTGAAAGCAAGTGAGCCATCAGAAAGAACGCTCCGGTTGGACGCCCGAGTCAAGCGTGCAGTTCGCCGGCTGAGGGTACCTGCGAACTTTGTCGTCAATTCTGTCGCAATTTACGCAGTTCGCCGTCTCAATTTGGGAACGCCAGCTCCGATCAGTTGTCACGCGGACTGTACTTGCGGCGGTATTCCGAGGGGGTGATTCCGGTGGATGCTTTGAATTTCCGAGTCAGGTGGCTCTGGTCGTAGAATCCCGTGTTGGCAGCGATCACGCCAACCGGTTCTTGGGTTGTTTCTAGCAGGTGCCTGGCGACACCCACGCGGACTTCGCGCAGGTAATGATTGGGAGTGATCCCAAACAATCGGGTGAATTCCCGGTGCAGTTGGCTTTGCGACAAGTTGGCTTGCTGAGCCAAATCGGCCACGGAGATCGCATCGCCGTAGTGCCGCGTCACGAACTGAACCACTTTCAACAGCCGCAAGTGGCCGCTCTCGGGTGTTTCGGAATCGTGGTAGGGCCGTTTGACGCCCGCCAGAGCGACCACGTCGCCAGATTGATTCAGCAGAGGAATTTTGTTGCACGAATAGATCTGGGGCACGCCACGGCTGTCGGGCACCAACCAGACTTGGTCGGTCAGCGTTTCGCCTGTTGCGACCACTCGCCGGTCTTCTTCGACGTACTGAGTTGCGATGGCAGGCGGAAAGAAATCGAAGTCGGTTTTCCCGATGATGGCGGTTTCGTCGTCCACGCCCACGACCCGGCACACGACACGATTGGCTCGTAGGTACCGTCCATCGGCCGCTTTGACATACATATAGATTTGTGGCAAGAAATCAAACAGGTCCAAGCAAGCCAACGGGTTGATGATGCTTTGAAAGACTTCATCGCGCCAGTTTGAGATCTCAGTTGCGTCGTCAAAGCGTGGTTTTGCCATGCGAGGATTTTACAAAACGATGCGACGAATCGGCAAGACACTGGTGAGATCGTGAACCATAATGATGGATCGAACGACGGCGTCGCGATGTCTCGCAGCGGTGTCGTTGATCCCGCCTTTGATTGCTTCCCTCCTAGTCGCGCTGTTTGTATGAGTGAGCTCACCGTCCAAGAACTCCCATGCCAGAAGCATTCGACCGCGTTGCTGCCGGAGTCCACGCTTGGGATGGCGACGTTTTCTCAGCGTCCATTCGCGAATCCGTTCATGGGATCCATGAAAGCAGCTTGGGGTTTGTTTCTGGTTTGCTTGATGTTCGGAGTGAACCGGTTGCCTGCGACGCACGCTGGTGACGTTTCGTTTTCTCGCGATGTCCTGCCGGTGTTGTCGGATCGTTGCTTTCATTGCCACGGACCTGACGAAGGCAATCGCGAAGCCGACCTGCGATTGGACCTCGAAGCGGCGGTCAAAGAAGATCGCGGCGGATATGCGGCGGTCCAGCCAGGTGATCTCGATGGTAGTGAGCTCTGGACGCGGATCGTTTCGGAGGACGAAGACGTCGTCATGCCGCCCACCGATTCGCACCGCAAACCGCTCAGCGAAAAGGAACGCGAAGCGATCCGGCAATGGATCCTTGACGGTGCCAAATGGGGAAAGCACTGGTCGTTTGAAAAGCTGACCCGTCCTAGCGTTCCTGATTCAGCACCGCATCCAATCGACGCGTTCGTGATCGAAAAGCTTGCCGAGAACCAACTTGAACTCAGCTCGCCGGCGTCGTCAGTCACCCAGTTTCGGCGTCTGTCGTTTGACTTGACGGGCATGTCACCGACGCCAGCGGAAATCGCGGAACTCCCCGACGATCTGGAGACTCAGTGGCCGCGTCTGGTGGATCAATTGCTTGAGTCGCCGCACCATGCCGAACGTTTGGCGATGTGGTGGCTCGACGCCGCTCGCTATTCCGATTCCGATGGGTTTCAACTCGACGAGACAAGGCAAAACTGGCCGTGGCGAGATTGGGTGATCAACCAATTCGCGAAAAATCGGCCGTTCGACCAATTCACCGTGGAACAATTCGCGGGCGATCTGCTGCCCGATGCGACTCCGGAACAAAAGCTGGCCACGTGCTTTCATCGCAACCACATGACCAACGGTGAAGGCGGCCGTGATCCGGAGGAATCACGCATCGATTATGTCATCGATCGAGTCAACACGACTGGGACGGTTTGGTTGGGGCTGACGCTTGGTTGCGTGCAGTGCCACACGCACAAATTCGATCCGATCACGCACCACGATTACTACTCCTTGGCCGCTTACTTCAACAGCATCGACGAAGATGGTCGAGCGGGGATGAGAGCGAAGCCTTACTTGGAATACAAATCGCCGGTGGTGGACGAGCAAGCCCGTGAGTTGGAAGCGTTTGTCAAACAGCTCGAGCAAGCGGACTTGGATGCCAAGCAGTTGGCGGTGAAACGGTTTGAAACTTGGCTGACAGGGTTCGCGGCCGATCCGCCAGCACACCACGACGTGTGGCAATCGCCCACTCCAACGCTCAGCAGCAGCGAAGGAACGAAATTCACCGTCGAAGAAGACCAGGTCGTGCAAACGCATGGCCCCAAGACCATGCACGACGACTACCGAGTCGCGATGTCAATTCCTGAAAGCATGTCTTGCATCACCGGCATTCGGATCGAGGTTTTGCCCCACGAGTCTCATGTAAACGGACGATTCGCACGCGACGGAAACGGCGAGTTCACGTTGACTAGCGTGATCGCCATGGGCCGCCGCGATGGCAGTCCGTCCGAGAGTCAACTGGATTTGTCTCACGCGATTGCGGACTACGAAGCCGACAAAAAACGCGAAACCGATTGGGACAAGAAGTACGGCGGCATTCGCGAAACGCTCAACGATGACGCTCGCGACGGTTGGACAACGGACGGCGCTGAAACCATCTCGACGCACGTCGGCGTCTACGAACTGAAACAACCTTGGCAAGTCAAACCGGGGGACCAGTTTGTCGTTCTGTTGCGTCACCGATCGACTCACGGGCATGCCAACATCGGCCGCTTCCGAGTCTCGCTGTCTTCCGAACAAGGCGACACGGTTCGACGAGTCGATGGAGGTTCACCGATTTTGGAACTGGTCGAAAATCTGAATTCCAATCGGGATGCTGACGAGGAAGAAAAGTCGATCGACGAGAAACTTCGCCAGCGTTTGCTCGATCAATATCTGCTGGCGGATGAGGACTACCTGTTCGCATCGAATCGTTTGAAACTGGCGCGCAAGCAACTCGCGGATCTGAAGAAGCAATCCGGGCCGCGAAAGGTCATGGTGTTGAAGGAACGCGGGAAACCGCGAGACACGCATGTGTTGTTGCGTGGTGTTTGGGATGCCAAAGGCGATGTTGTTCAGCCGGCTGTCTTGCCCAGCGTGCTTGAATGGCCAACCGACAAGTCTCGCACGCGATTGGATCTCGCCAAATGGATCGTGGATCCGCAGAACCCGCTCACCGCTCGTGTGATCGCCAATCACATGTGGCAATTGATGTTTGGCGCAGGACTGGTTCGAACGCCAGGTGACTTTGGTTTGCAGGGCGAGTTGCCAACCCATCCCAAGTTGCTGGATTGGTTGGCGGTCGAGTTGATCGAAAGCGACTGGGACTTGCGCCACATTCTGCGTCTGATTGCGACCAGTCAGACGTACCGACAAAGCAGCGTGGCGAGTCCTGAGTTGCTGGAGATCGACCCCGAGAACCGATTGCTTGCTAGAGCTCCTCGATTCCGTTTGCCAGCCTGGATGATTCGCGACAACGCGTTGCGAGTTTCGGGGTTGTTGAATTCGACCGTTGGCGGACCGCCCGTGTACCCGTACCAACCGCCGGGTGTTTGGGCAGAGATCACGATGGGCCGGTTTGATTATCAACCCAGTTTGGGTGAACGGCAGTACCGGCGAACGCTGTATGCGTTTTGGCGTCGAAGCAGTGCGCCGACGTTTCTGTTCGACAGCGCTCAACGCCGCGTATGCGAAGTCGGCGTGCGTCGCACGAACACACCGCTGCACGCCCTGACATTGATGAACGACGCGACCATGTTGGAAGCGTCTCGGGCGATGGCCGATGCGATCGTTTGCCAGTCGGATTCGGTTTCAGACGCGTCCTCCGATTCCACCTGGCCGTTTCATGCCAATGAGCTGGCCATGCGTGTTCTTTCGCGACCGCTTCGCTCGGAGGAATTGGATGCGTTGCAATCCGTTTGGACGCGAGCGAACGAGTACTACGCCGACCATTTGGACGACGCGATTGAGTTTTGCTTGGTCGGACAGGTCGATGCACCCGACGAGAGCGTTGCTGCAAAGACAGCGGCCTGGCAAACGACAGCGAGTTTGATTTTGAATTTGGACGAAGCCATGACGCGCGAATGAGATGGCTTGCTAAAACGCATTCGTCGCAGCCAACGGCTCATCGCCTGACACCTACCGATTCCGCAACTTTCCGATTTCCGATGAACCCATACGAAATTCACAGACAACTCGGCCGGCGGAGTTTTCTGTCACAGGCCGGTTTCAATTTTGGTGCGCTGGCCGCCGGTGCAATGCTGGGCGACGAGCTGGCTGCTGCGGAATTGAAATCCAGCCTGCCGCACTTTGCTCCCAAAGCCAAACGAGTTATCTTCCTCACTCAGTCCGGTGGCCCGTCGCAGATTGAATTGTTTGATCACAAACCCAACCTGCGCAAGTTGGCTGGTACGGAGTTGCCAGACAGTGTCCGGCAAGGCCAACGTTTGACGGGGATGACCAAGAATCAAAAGCAACTGATTCTTCCTGCGATCACCGAGTTTCATCGTCACGGTGATTGCGGCCGGCTGATCGGTGAGTGGTTGCCTCACATCGGTGCGATTTCCGACGAGCTGTGTTTTGTAAAATCCATGGTCACGGACGAGATCAACCATGCCCCGGCAATGACCAAGTTTTTAACCGGGCATCAGTTGCCGGGACGACCCAGTTTCGGTGCTTGGGCCAGTTATGGATTGGGCAGTTTGAATCGAAATCTGCCGGACTACGTGGTGTTGATTTCCAAGATGAAACGGCCCAGTGATCAACCGCTGTACGACCATTACTGGGGCAGCGGTTTTTTGCCCTCCAAGCACCAAGGCGTCAAATTGCGGAGTGCGAAGGATCCCGTTCTGTATCTGAATGATCCCGATGGTTTTCCCAGGGAATTGCGGCGAGAGATGCTGGACGGGTTGGCGTCGCTGAATCGATCGCATCACGCCGAAACCATGGACCCGGAAATCGAAACCCGGATCTCCCAGTATGAGATGGCGTTTCGGATGCAAACCAGCATCCCTGACCTGACTGACTTGAGAGACGAATCTGACGAAACGTTTGAACTGTACGGACCCGATTCACGGCGGCCGGGCAGTTACGCGGCGAACTGTATCTTGGCTCGCCGGTTAGCAGAGCGTGACGTGCGATTCATTCAGTTGTTCCATCCTGATTGGGATCATCATTCACGGCTCAGTTCGTGGTGCGTTTCGCGGTGCGTTGACACGGATCAACCGAGTGCCGCGTTGGTCAAAGACCTCAAGCAACGTGGCTTGCTGGATGACACTCTGATCATCTGGGGTGGGGAATTTGGACGCGGGGTCGCGGGACAAGGCAAATGGGATTCGCCCGAAGCCGGACGCGATCACCATCCGCGTTGCTTCACGATTTGGATGGCCGGGGCGGGAATCAAACCAGGCATCACCTACGGCGAAACGGATGATTTCAGTTACAACGTGGTCGAAAACCCGGTTCACGTTCGTGATTTGCACGCCACCGCGCTGCACGTGCTGGGGATTGACCACGAACGATTCACGCACCGCTACCAAGGGCTGGATTTCAAATTGACGGGCGTCGAACCATCCCAGGTCGTCCACGACATCTTGGCGTGAGACGGTCGCTCGGGCGTGGGCAGATCTCGCTGAACGCTCGCTTTCCGACCCCTCCCGCTGCACGGGTCGTGCAGTTTTTAAGTGCTGTGTTGCCAAACGTTTCTCATCACCCTTTCCCTGGGAGGGTCGAGCGAAGCGAGGGGAGGGGCGAGCATCGGCACCAGCGTGGAAACCTCCACGTCTCGAGGCGCGACGATCGCTTGCTTCGCTGGCTGAAATCAACCAAATGAAGTGCGAGATTGGTGCGGTTTCCCTTGTTTGTACGCTGCGATCGAAGAATTTTAGTTTGTTTGAAAACTTTCTGCATCCAAAGGCGGCCTGCCTGCGAACTCTCAAACAACCACGCGGAGGAGACGTGGAATCGGAAATTCAAAACATTCGTTTGAGAGACTGAGAGATGAAAAAGACACTGACCAGTTTGTTTGCCGTGGCTCTCATTGGTATGAGTGCCGCATCAGCAACTGCAGCCGACATTGTCGACACCGCAGTTGGAGCAGGAAAATTCAAGACGCTCGCGGCCGCACTTGGTGCGGCTGACCTGGTCGACACTTTGAAGGGAGAAGGACCGTTCACCGTCTTCGCACCGACGGACGAGGCATTCAAGAAGTTGCCCGCTGGTACGGTGGAGACATTGCTGAAACCTGAAAACAAAGGCAAGTTGTCTGGCGTTCTGACGTACCACGTCGTCGCGGGCAAAGTGATGGCGGAACAAGTGGTTGACTTGAAGGGGGCCCAGACCGTCAATGGGCAGCGAGTCGACATCAAAGTGGATGGTTCCAGCGTCATGGTCGATGGTGCCAACGTGGTGACCACGGACATCGTTTGCGACAATGGTGTGATCCACGTCATCGACAGTGTGATTTTGCCAGCCGACAAGACCATTCCTGAAACAGCGGACGCAGCAGGCAGCTTCAAGACTCTGCTCGCTGCAGCGAAGGCTGCGGGGCTTGCAGAAGTGCTCGGCAGCGAAGGGCCTTTCACGGTCTTCGCACCGACAGACGAAGCATTCGCGAAACTGCCCGACGGGACCGTTGCGTCATTGTTGGAACCAGCCAACAAGGAGAAGTTGGTTGACATCTTGAAGTATCACGTTGTCGCCGGCCGCGTGTACTCGGAAAACGCTGTCGCAGCAAAATCAGCCAAAACACTTCAGGGATCGCCTGTTGGCATCAAGGTGACCGATCGCGGTGCGATGGTGAACGAAGCAAAACTAGTAGCCACTGATGTCGACGCTTCGAATGGCGTCATTCACATCATCGACTCGGTACTGCTTCCGCCAGAGAACTCCGTCGACGCTCGTCGGGTGATTGAAAACACCGTCGCAGAGGGTGCTCGGTTGTTCAACGCGGGGCATCACGCCGCATGTGCTGACTTGTATCACACGACAATGACCGAGCTGATGTCAGCGAACCTTGGCGACTCGCTGAACAGTCACATGTCGGCTGTCTTGACGAGTGCCAGCCACACCACTTGCCCCACCCAGCGTGCTTGGACGTTGCGAACGGGCATCGACCAGATGTACGGGCAGATCGTGGCCAACCGATAAGCTGCGAAAAACGTTGTCCGCCTCGTTGTTGATGCGAATCAAGCGAGTTTCATTCCCAATGAAGCTCGCTTGTCCGTTGCGCGGCAGAGCGGCTGGGGTATACTGCACGGGCCGTGACGAACGAGAACATTTAAATGTTTGGCCCCACGGTGTTGTGTGAGCCAGCGATCATGCTGGTAGAGCACTCGTTAACAAGACCTGAATTCAACTGAGCGAAGGCGGACTTGAGCAACTCAATTTTAGAACGCATCGCTGCGGGAGAACATTCTGCAGTCGGAGATTGCCTGGACCAATATGGGCGTCTCGTCTGGTCGCTTGCGCGGCGATTGGCACCCACGGCCGAGGACGCTGAGGATGCGGTTCAAGAAGCTTTCGTTTCCATTTGGCAAAACGCGTCTCGATTTGATTCGGAAAAGTCGACCGAGGTCACGTTCATTGCCATGATCGCTCGACGCAGAATCATTGACCGAATGCGTCGGGGCATTCGTCCGACTGATTGCGAGGTTGGGGGCGGCGATTTGCTGGTCAATGAACAGGCAGACGAATCCGCAACGGCAGGCAGTCGTGCAGCGGAGTTGGCAGACGAAGCTCGCAAAGCGGACGGTTGTTTGAGAAAGTTATCCGTTGAACAGCAAAAGGTGATTGATTTGTCGATTCATCGAGGGCTATCGCACGGAAAAATTTCCGAGGTCATCGGGATGCCGCTGGGGACGGTGAAGTCAAACGCGAGGCGAGCTTTGCTCAGCCTAAAAGACTGCATGAAACGACAAGGCCACGGCCAAGTCGTTGCGGCTGCTGATCCAAGCGGGGGTGGGCTATGAGTGAGCGACCAGACGACTTGCGTTTGCCACGTCGTGCACAGGAGCTGTTGGCGGGGAAAGTCCTTGGCGATCTGTCTGATCAAGAGCACGAGGAAGTGTCCAATTGGCAGGAGACCGAAGCCGATTTGGCAACGTTGTTTGAGCTTGAGAAAACGGCGGCCGCGGTGGACATGGCGTTGTCCTCTCGGCGGTCTCATGATGTCGCCGCCAGTCCGGATGCGGAGTTGCCTGCCGGCTTGCGCGAGAAGATCCAGGCTGACGCCGGACGCGTTCTCGCGGTCGTTGGCGAAACAGGAATCGGAAGCGAGCAACGGGCAGACAATTCGGTCACGCCGGCTCCGTTGGAGATGGTCGAACCGCGAAAGCCAATCGGTTTGAGGCCCCGCGAAGCTGCCGCTTGGCTGGCGTTTGCTGCTTCTGCCTTGTTGGCCTTGGGGCTGTGGCGCGGGAGTGATTGGAATGGTGTTGGTAATACCGAGACGACTGCGGCGGCGGAGCGTTTGTTGCTTTTAAACGAGGCGGAGGACGTCGTCCAAGTTGCTTGGGCCGATGGCAAGCATCCTTTCCAGTCGGAAGTGACGGGGGATGTTGTTTGGAGCAACGAATCTCAAAACGGTTACATGCGTTTTGTCGGGATGCCAATGAATGATGCGGCGGTGGAACAGTATCAGTTGTGGATCATTGACCCGGCGCGAGATGACGAGCCCATCGACGGTGGCGTTTTCGACATTGATTCGACCGGAGAAGTGGTGGTCCCGATCACAGCGAAATTGAAAGTCTTGAATCCGGTAGCTTTTGCGATCACGGTGGAAAAGCCGGGCGGGGTTGTTGTGTCATCGCAAGAGAATCTGCCCCTGCTCGCGCCGGTTCCATAGCGTAAGGCAACGCGTCCATGCGGACGGGGCGAGCATGTTGGGGCATTCAGATCCGGCGAATCCAACCGCGGAGCGGTGACAGTTGGTAGCCTCGGGTTTCAACCCGAGGTTAGTGTGCGTCACCCGAGACGGCCAAGCCGCGGAGCGGCGACAGTTGTTCGGAACGCGTTGCCGGATGTCATCGCCCCGCGACTTGGGGGATTTGTTGCGGCGTCTTGGTCCTTGGGGTGAAACCGAAGGCGTTCGGCTGTCGTCGCTCCGCGACTGGTTCACCCGCGATTTTCCAATTTTGCTTCCATCTTTCGCAGCTTGGCATCGAGCTCTTGGATCTTGGGTTGTGCTTCTGGTTCGTGGATTAGGTTGTGGTGTTCACCTGGATCGGACTGCAAGTCGTAGAATTCGTTGCGTCCCTCATTGTGTCGATCGAGGATGAGTTTGTATCGCGGGGTGCGGTAACCTCTCAGGGATGCAACTGCATAACGGATCATGTCGTATTCCGTGTAGAGTTCCTGGTCCCAGTTCGAGGGTGATTGACCTTTCAACAGAGGTGTCAGGTCTCGGCCCATCAACCCATTGGCAGCGGACGAATCACCTGCCACGGCGCATAGCGTCGGGAACCAATCCAGGTGAGATGCGGTGTGCTCGATGACAGTTTGCGGGTTCACCACGCCGGGCCACCTCACAATCGCAGGCACCCGCAGAGAATGGTCATAAAGATTGGGGCGATACTTGTTCGAAATCACCCGAGTGCCTTGATGCATGTCGCCTGGCGGTTTTTGCTTCGTCGCCCAGATGCCGTTGCCTTTGTGCCAGATTCCATTGTGGCCCATGTTGAAACCGTGATCTGACGTGAAGATCACAATCGTATTGGAGCTCAAGCCACGGTCATCGAGTGTTTGCAGCAACCGTCCGAGGTTGCGATCCACGCCAGTGGTGCTGGCCAAATACTCCTTCATCATTTTGCGAACCCGCGTCGTATCCAGCCCTGGGTATTCCGGGATGGTTGGATCCATCGTGTCGTAGGGGGCCCAGTCCTCCGGCGCGACTGGCAGCCATCGCCCGTGGGGAGCACGAGTCGACAGGCACAGAAAGAACGGAGCGTCCGCGTTCTGTTCCACAAACTTGATGGCGTGATCCGTCAGAATGTCTGTTGTCAGTCCCGCGAACGTCCGGACTTTGCCGTCGAGTTCCAGTTCGGGGGTGTCTGGCGACGTCCCGCCTCCTGTCAGCCCCATGAACGAATCGAATCCGTGTTGGGTCGGGTGTTTGTCGCGGTCTTCCGGTGCTGTCCAGTCGCCGAGGTGCCACTTGCCGACCAAAGCGGTGCGATAGCCCTGACGCTGCAAGACTTCTGCGAAGGTTGTTGTGGTTTCGGGATCGAGATAGACGGGAGCGTCGGGATCGTAGAGTTTGTGTCCCGGTTGTGGGATGAAATCGGTGATCCCTAATTCGCTGGCGTAGCGGCCTGTCATCAGGGTCGCGCGAGCCGGGCTGCACACCGGCGTTGTGCAAAAGAAGTTGCGAAACACTGCGCCTTCTGCCGCCAGTCGATCCATGTTGGGTGTCGATGGAACCGGCACATCGTTGAACTGCCCCGAACGAACGGCTTGCGCGAACGCCCAAGGGGCTTGGTCGTCGGTCAACACCATCACCACATTCGGCTTCGCGGCCGAGGACGCCCGTGTTCCAAGCAGGCCGTGAAGAGCAAGCAAAATCGCCCACGTGAGAGCCAATGATTTCCAACGAATCAATCCAAACATCATGTTCAAAGTAGCAGTCAAAGAAGTGTCGGTGAAACGAGATTCGGGCAACATTCTATCCACTTTGCGGGAACCAATCGACGACGTCCCCGTTGATGCGAAGTTAAAAAATCGAGCCATCAAGCGATGACCGTTCGAAATCGCGTTGGCGCGTCTGTCGATGCCAACTTCTACCCAAAAACAAGCCAGGCCAAACCACTCGTGGTCTGTCACGAGTTATTTTTAGGGTCGTGGGCGAGGCGGCGCGTCCTGTGCTGGGGGGCACAACCAGGGCTCGGGGGCGCGTCCTGGACGCACAACCCACCCCTGTTTCTGTGGGAGCAGCCG
>NZ_JBICHO010000388.1:0-4477 GCF_043100905.1 Rhodopirellula sp. JB055
CTGGAATCGCCTTTGAAATTGCGATCTTTCAATGCAACCGGCCTGCGACAAGACCGCACGACCTACATTTGCTCGAAGCAGATTGGCAAGGTTTTGTCTGCAGAACAGCCATTTTCGCGTTCGCGGCTCCCGTGCGTAACCAAGGCGAATGAAAGAGCGTATCGGAAGGCTGCATCCAATCCTTTCCACCGACTTGCCTTTCCGCCGACTTGCTTCGCAACGAATCGGTTGGTCACCCATTGAGATCAACACGGCTCCCTGAGATCTCAAAACCACCTTCGTCATGCCCGACCCCAACGCACTCTCTTCCGAACCGACCAATCGCTTCGGAATCCCGGCGGTCGCCCCGATTCGACACTCAAACATTTGCGAAGATCGACGGAGTGGCCCGACCACACCTCCATCCGAGCAAGCCGCAAACCGATCCGGCGACAGCACGTCGTCCCTCGCTCGCGATCCCTCGCCCGCGAAAAACACGGTGGCCGATGGAACCTGCCATGCGAACCCGAAACGTTACGAAAGCCTGACCGAAGTGGGACGCGGCGGTTGGGGGATCGTCGAAAAAGCGGTCGACCGACATCTGGAACGCGAAGTCGCGATCAAACGCTTCAGCGACTGCGACCAAGTGACAGCGCAGGAACGAAAACGGTTCTTGCACGAAGCGAAAGTCACCAGCCAACTTCAGCACCCAGGGATCGTGCCTGTCCACGAAATGGGAGATGAAGACGATACGTTCTATGTCATGAAATTGCTCGATGGAGTCACGTTCAGTGAATTCATCCAACAGCACCATCAAAGCCCTCGTGTTCGCCAAGCGAAGACGCCATTTCAATTTGGCGAATCACTCGAACCGTTGCTGCAGCGTTTCGTCGACATCTGCAACGCGGTCGCCTATGCCCATCAGCAAGGGATCATCCATCGCGATCTGAAACCTTGTAATGTGATGATCAGTGGCTTTGGCGAGACCGTGGTGCTCGACTGGGGATTGGCTCGGCCCGCTCAGCAAGCGAACGCAACATCGCCGTCAGAACCCAACGGCACGGTGGTGGGCACGCCAGCCTACATGTCACCGGAACAAGCCCGCGGAGAGATCCATCGAATCAATCCTTCTTCGGATTTGTATTCGTTGGGCGTGGTTCTCTACACCATCCTTGCTGGCCATCATCCCTATCAAGGCCAACCGGTCACACGCATTCTCGAACAAGTTCGCAAACCTTCCTGCCCTGACTTGCGAACGTCTCAGCCGCTGGTTTCCAAGCCCTTGCTTTCCATTGTCCGCAAGGCGATGGCGTCCTCGCAGCATGATCGATACGCCACCGCCGAGGAGTTGGGCCACGACGTACGTCGCTTCATCGCCGGCGATGCCGTTTCGGTTCATCGCGAAAACATGATCGAAAAAGGCATGCGTTGGTGCCGGCATCACCAAGGCATCGCCGCCGCGACCGCTCTGACGACCAGTGGATTGTTGATCGCCGCGATCCTCTTTGGGCTCGTCATTCATCGTTCTCATCGCGCCGAACGCTTGGCCCGCATCGAAGCCCAACGCGCTCATCGCGAAGCGATTGTGAATCTCGGAGAAGCCCTCGACGCCACCGACACCTGGCTGGACGAACTCAGTGGATCCCTTCAGTTCTATCCCGGGATGAGCGCGATCCGGACGGATCTTCTCGACCGAGCAATCCGCCAATACGACCGGATCGCCAAACAAGACCCTGAGGCCTCGTCGGCACTCCTCTCCTCCGACGAACTGGATGAATTCGATCTTCCCAAGTCTCGTCAGCAAACGGCTCAACTGGCGTTGCTGCAACGCGTCAAAACTCAACTGCGTTTGGCAGACCTTTATCGAATCACCGGCCACACGGAACGAGCACGACAGGAATACGCCGCCGCGGACTCGCTGCTGCGAGGGCACATTTTTGAGAACCAATCGCCCACCGTTCCAACAACCACTCGCATTCCAGGCAGTTCCCTTGAATCGCTGTTCGAACTGGAGCGCATCCATTGCCTGACCGGGCAGTTGCTCCTCCAAGATTCCTCCACACGCCCTTCCGCCAAACGCGTTTTGTCCGCCCGCCAATGGCTGACCAAATACCTGAACGCATTCGCCCGCCCATCCAAACATCAACCGAACTCGCACCTGGATTTAACCACCGCAAAAGTGGCTGCGACATACGCTCAACTGGAACTCGCAATTCAAACCCAAGCAGAATCTTCCCAGCTTCGCGACTTGGCGGATGCCTCCAGCTTCCAACACGCAATCGACGTCGCTCGGCACCTCGCCAACCATCGGGGCACGGTGGGAGATCGCCGTCTGTCAGAAAACATCCAAACGCATTTCTGCCGTCAACAGATGCAAGCCGAGTCGTATGCCAAAGCAGAAACGGGATGGTCGCAATTGATCCGAGACCTTCACCAGTGGATCGATTCGTCCCCGGACCGCATCGATCTTTTGCAATCCTGCGCCCACGCGTTGCACGAGCGAGGCAGTTGCCGAGCAAAACAAGGCAAACAGTCCGAAGCAATCGCCGACCTCCAATCGTCACTTCAGATTCTACAGCGGGCTTCGCGACTGACAGAAATGGCCCCCGGCCAAGCCCAACGATTGCAACAGACGCAACAGGATTTTGACGAGCTTCGCAAAGCAACCACCACGACCACAACGATTGGCACGATCAACAACACCGTCTCCGTGGACACCGATTTCGACGAGGCGGAATGAAATTGTCAGACGCTGTCCTCCAGATGAGCACAGCGTGTCCCATGGTTAGCTGTTCAATCGAATCCATCGCCGTTGTCGCACGCCCGATTCATGTACCTCGAAATGGAATTAACTCGATGACCACCATCGCGTCGCATCCCACTCCTGCCCCACTCGATACTTCCGAAGCAACACTCCGGCAACAACCGACCATTCCGCCGAGCGACATCAGTAACGAGTGCTGCTTGGTACAGATCTATCCACCGGACGTCGTCGAAGGCATGCTGCTTTTGGAACAGGATGAGTTCCAAATCGGTCGTTCTCCTGACTCCGATCTGCCGCTCTTTGACGGCAGTGTATCTCGTCAACACGCCAAACTGATTCGCGAGCAAGACGGTTACCTGATCCGTGATCTCGGCAGCACCAACGGTACGATGGTCAATGAAAGCACCATCCAATCCGACCACACCTTGGAAAGTGGCGACACGGTTCGAATTGGCAGTTTCTTGTTTCGTTTTTTGTCCGCCGACAGCATCGAGACGCAATATCACGAAACGGTCTACAACGCGTTGACCCGAGACGCACTCACCGGCGCGATGAACAAACGTTTCTTGATGGAAGCCATCGATCGAGAACTTTCGCGATCGACGCGGGCCAACCTTGAGATGGCAGTCATCATGTTGGACATCGATCACTTCAAATCCGTCAACGACACGCACGGTCACTTGGTCGGCGATGATGTCCTACGAACCTTCGGACAACGCATCCAAGCACTTTGCCGGGCCGACGATCTTCTGGCACGATACGGCGGCGAAGAATTCTGCTTGTTGCTCGCCGCGACAGGACGCCAAGACGCGATGGAAATCGCGGAACGTTGCCGAGCTACGATTGCCGACACACCGTTCCAAACCTCCATTGGCCCGCTCGAAATCACCGCCAGCTTCGGTATTTCCGTCTTGAATCCCAACCAACCTTCGACCGTCAAAGCGTTGCTCCAAGATGCCGACCAACACCTCTACAACGCAAAAAATGCGGGCCGAAATCAAGTCTGCGGGTGACGTTTTGCTGACACCAATTTTTGCAACGCCCACCAAGGCGGCAAGAATGTTCCGGCAAGCACAGTCAGTGCCAATGCGACCTGCCATGCAGGCGGATCGTCCACAGAAGCGTTTGCCTCCACCGGGTCATTTTCGCTGCCAAGTCCAGCAAAAAACAGCACCAACGCAAGCACAACAGCCACGATCGTAAAAGATCCAATCAGTCTCGCGATCACACTTGCGAAATGAAACTGGAAGAGCACGAGCACGCCTAGCAAGGTAAGCCAGATTGGCGACCAAACAACCGACGAAATGCTGACTGCTCCTACCAAGCGATTCGCAACGAAGAAGAGAATCACACCAGCGACGATCAACCACCACCCGGCAAATAGATGATGCCGTGGGGATGTTTCAGATGGAGCGTCAGACGAAACATCGTTGGATGGCTCATAGGGATTCATAGGTACAGCGAATGCGATGCCTTGCAAGCTCCAGAAAGATAGCGGCGTTTGATACGACAGCATGCGGCGGCCGAATTCGCAACTGACTACCGAACGTATCCATCACATCTTTCATACTGCACGGAAACGCTGGAGCAAACAAAATACTGGACCGGCGCCATGTTTTGGGTTTACGCTGGGGTTCTCCCACCTCCCGCGAAGAATTTGTCCAAACTAGTTCGCGAACCATCCTTGCCGTCCTGGCGATCGTTCTGGTTTACTCGAACTTGCGAGAAGACGTG
>NZ_JBICHO010000389.1:0-6323 GCF_043100905.1 Rhodopirellula sp. JB055
GGTCGTCCAAGTCACCTGAGTTGTGTTGAGCCTGTCACGCCGGGAGCGTCACAAACCCGACTCAAGCGGTCGGACAACAAACGTATCGGCGACACCTGGGCTTCAATGCAGTGGTTTGAGCGTTTTTCGCCAGCTTGTTAACGTTTGCGGCTTGCGGAATTTCAGCCCGGTTATTCGGCGGGTGCGGGTCGTCCCGAACACTCCTCTGTTAAGATGCGTGCAATCGATTCAAACTGACAAAAACACCCTCTACTGGCTGGCTCACAAGCTCAACACGAGCGGCCATCGCCGTGGAACTCGCCGCCATGAAACTCGACTCGGAACACGCGCAACCGGCGAATCCACAGCCTGATTCGAAATTCGCCCGGGCTGAACTCGTGGATTTCAACCAAATTGAGCCGGTTGAATGCCCCTGCGGCCTAGCTCGTCGTGCCTTTGCGGACTCACCGCACTTTCCAGGCACGGTGCATCTCACTCAGATCAGCCAGGACGCCCGATCGCACTTTCATCAAGCTCACACGGAAATTTACGTGATCCTGGACTGCGAAGCCGACGCTGCCATCGAACTCGACGGCAAGCTTCACCCGGTCCGCCCGCGGATGTCCATTCTCATCCCTCCCCACGTCAAACACCGCGCTGTCGGGAAAATGGAGGTCTTGATCGTGTGCACCCCCGAATTCGATCCCGCGGACGAATTCTTTGAGGATCCCGGCACCGAACGTGTCATCCCTGACTGATCCGGGCAGAGCAAAGACTTTTGGCTGCTGAGAGACCTCGAAAAGCATCCCAAACCGCTGACAAATCAGCTTTTACACTTTTGAGCATTCGAGGGGATTGCACGTGACGGGTACTGGCACGCTAAAATCATTTTAATCATTACGATAGGGACTATCCTGTCGTTCCTCTCCTTCCCTGCTCCCATCCCCGCCCCCCGGAATCCTTGATGTTTGCGACGTTGCGCCGCTCAGTCACTTCGCCACGCTTCCTCAGGACCTCACAGCACATTGATCGCCCGCCTCGTGTGGTTGCGGTTTTGATGTGCCTGATGGGCTGTGTTGGCCTGACCCTAGGCTCTTCCCGTGCTGAAGCCCAAGAAAACGGGCAAACGGCTGACTGGACTTATTGGCGAGGCCCCCATTTCAACGGGACGGCAGAAGCAGAAAACCTGGTCGAAGACTGGGATCCTGAAGGCGGTGAAGGCAGCAACCTGATTTGGAAACGCGACGACATCGGCACCCGCAGCACGCCGGTTTCGATGAACGGTCGCCTCTACACCATGATGCGTTCGAACCCGGGCACGGACACCGAAGGCGAAAAAGTCGTCTGTCTGGACGCCGAAACCGGTGAAACTCTCTGGGAAAACAGCTTCAACGTCTATCTTTCCGACGTTCCTGACACCCGGGTGGGCTGGAGCAGCGTCGTCGCGGATCCTGAGAGCGGCAATGTCTACGCCCTGGGCGTGTGCGACTTGTTTCTCTGTATCAATGGAGAAACCGGCCAAACCGTCTGGAGCAAACCCCTGCACGAGCAATTCGGAATGCTGTCGACCTACGGGGGTCGGACCAACTTCCCAGTGATCCACGAAGACCTCGTGATCATCAGCGGCATCATCATCAACTGGGGCGAAGCCGCCAAACCAAACCACCGCCTGATCGCAATGGACAAATTGACCGGCGAAGTCATCTGGTTCAGCGGCACCAAGGATCTCCCCAACGACACGACTTACTCCGCGCCCACGCTGACCACGATCGAAG
Source organism: Rhodopirellula sp. JB055 (assembly GCF_043100905.1). NCBI lineage: Bacteria > Pseudomonadati > Planctomycetota > Planctomycetia > Pirellulales > Pirellulaceae > Rhodopirellula > Rhodopirellula sp. JB055. Next base: position 1,755 of record NZ_JBICHO010000389.1, read on the forward strand.
GCCAACGGCAATTGATCTTGGGTACCGGTGATGGTGCCGTCTGGGGCGTCCAACCTCGAACGGGCAAAACACTCTGGCACCACGACCTGTCTCGTCGCGGATTGTTCGCGACCCCGTTGGTCGACGGAAATCGGGTTTACGCCAGCCACAGCGAAGAAAACATGTCCGGCAGCTCGATGGGCGCGGTCGCCTCCGTCGAAGTCGGCGGAACAGGTGACGAAACGTACGGAAAAGAAGTCTGGAAACTCGAAGGTCTGGTCGTCGGACGCAGTGCTCCTGTCGTCGTCGACAACCGTTTGTATGTGGTCGACGACCGCTGCAAACTGTGGATCATCGACACCGAAACTGGTGACATGATCGCAGAACGCATCGCTATCGGAGATCGCAAACAATGGCCATCGCTCTTGGTGGCCGACGAAAAGCTGTACGTCCTGACCGAAAATGGACGTTGGGCGATCTTGGAAATGACCGAAGACGGCGTTGAATTCCTCAGCAAAGGACGCATCTGCAACGAAGCGTTCCATTCTTCGCCCATTTTGGCCAATGGAAAACTGTACTTCCAAGGCGCATCGGCTCTGTACTGCGTCGGTTCCCCTGAATCAAAGCAAAAACCAGTCGTTTTGGCTGAGCAACTGCTCGGCGAAACAGCCCTCGAGGAAAACCCAGAACCCGCTCAATTGCTGGTGACTCCCGCGGAATCCGTGCTGCATCCCGGCGAGACGATGGAATTGTCTGTGCGGATGTTCAACCGCTTGGGACAACGCTTGGCAGACCCTGAACTTTCCGACGTGCAGTTCAGCGTTGAAGGACCGGGCTCGGTCGAAGGCAACGTTTTCACGGCCAACTCCGATGCGGCTCATACAGCGGCCACCATCATCGCCAAGGCTGGAAGCGTCATCGGCAGCACTCGCGTTCGCATCGTTCCTGAACTGCCTTGGGCGTTTAACTTCGATGATCTGAACGATCCACCGCTTTCGTGGGTTGGTGCTCGATATCGACACGTGATCCGTCCCGTCGATGGCTCCCCCGCCTTGGTCAAAATCAGCACGATTCCCAAGGGAGCACGCAGTCGTGCTTGGATGGGCCCCAGCGACTTGAAGAACTACACGATTGCGGCCGACGTGCGTGGCAGCCGAGCCAACGATCAACTCCCCGACATTGGCCTGACCGCTCACGGATACGTTTTGGACCTGATGGGCAACAGCCAACAATTGCAGATCCGATCTTGGTCACCGCAATTGCGAATGGCCCAAACGGTTGATTTCCCTTGGAAAGAAGACCAATGGTACCGGATGAAATTCCGAGCCCAGATCAAAGGCAGCGGCGATGATGCAGTTGCCGTGCTGAAGGGCAAAGTCTGGCCACGTGGTGAAGATGAACCCGCCGACTGGACCGTGACTGCGGAAGACAAAATCCCTGTCATGTCAGCCAGCCCTGGTTTGTACGGCAACGCCAAAGTGGCGGAGCTTTACATCGACAACTTGGAAGTCACACCCAACGAGTGAAACCGATGGCGTGGCAAACACCCTCGCCACGCATAACGTTTCACTGATTGAACTCCTGAAAACCTTGCAGCGGATTCGCGATCCTCCACCCTCTCGCGGTCCGCTTCCAACACCCGACGATTCCCTCCCTCCCAAAAACAATCATGGCTCGCTCTGAATTTTCTGCTTGGTGCTTGATGATCGGCTCAGCGATACTGGGCACACTGACAACCGTTCTGTTGAGCGGATGCCAACCTCCGATTCCATTGAACACCGCGACCTTGGTAGCGGCCTCCACGGCAGAGTCCGTCGTCGCCGATGTCGACACATCCAAATCCGACTCCGGATCCGCAGCGGACGTGCAGGAATTTATTCCACCAACCAAAGTCATGGAAGCGGGCGAAGAATGGCCTCAGTGGGGAGGCACCCGCGTTCGCAACAATGTTCCCAACGCGAAGAACCTGCCCGACACCTGGAACATCGGCAAGTTCGACCGCCGCACCGGCGAATGGGATGGCTCCAAAGCCGAAAACATCCGCTGGTTCTCAAGCCTCGGCAGCCAAACTTACGGCAACCCAGTTGTCGCTGGTGGCCAAGTTTACGTGGGCTCCAACAACGGAAACGGTTACCTCAAACGCTACCCCAGCAACGTTGACCTTGGCTGCCTGCTCGCCTTCGATCAAGAAGACGGCAGCTTCCTTTGGCAACACAGCAGCGAAAAACTGATCACCGGCCGCGTACAAGATTGGCCCCTGCAAGGCATCCGCTGTGCCCCATTGGTCGAAGGCGAACGTCTCTGGTTCGTTACCAGTCGCGGTGAAGTCCGTTGCTTGGACACGCAAGGGTTCCATGACAACGAAGACGACGGTCCCGTCAAAGACGAAGTCGCTCGCGTTGCTGACCTGATGAACAGCGGCGAAGGCAGTGCCTTCGAAGACTCCCTCACGTCACTGAACCAAGGTCAATTGACCGAGGCTCTGACCAAGGTTTTGACCGACGCCGGCAGTGCTCCTGAAGGCGACATCGAAATCAAGACACTCGCCGAAAACAAATCCTGGACTGCCAAAGGCAAGTTCGGTGGCGTCGAACGTTCCCTGGCGATCAAGCAAATCGGACCACGCATCTCGATCTTCAAGACGCTGTCAGTGGATGACAAAAAGGATGCAGACGTGATCTGGGTCTTCAACATGATGGACGAACTCGGCGTCAGCCAACACAACATGTGCTCCTGCAGCGTCACCAGCTACGGCGACCTTTTGTTCGTGAACACCAGCAACGGTCTGGACGAATCCCACATCAACTTGCCTGCTCCTGAAGCACCTAGCTTCATTTGCATGAACAAGAACACCGGCGAAGTCCTGTGGACCGACCAATCCCCTGGCAACAATATCCTTCACGGCCAATGGTCGTCGCCTTCCGTGGAAGTTCTCGGTGGTGTTCCACAAGTCCTGTTCTGCGGTGGCGACGGCTGGCTCTACAGCTTCAAAGCTGACGCCGGAAAAGACGGCGCTGGCGAATTGCTTTGGAAATTTGACTGCAACCCCAAGGAATCGAAGTGGATCCTCGGTGGCGAAGGCACTCGCAACAACCTGATCGCAACTCCAGTCGCCTACGACGGACGGGTGTACGTTGCCGTTGGCCAAGACCCTGAACACGGTGAAGGCGAAGGCCACCTGTGGTGCATCGACCCAACCAAACGGGGCGACGTCTCACCTCAATTGGCAGTCAAGATGGAAGGCGCCAGCCGTGAACCGATCGCTCACAAACGCATCCAAGCGGTTGAACCCGAGAAAGGTGAAACGGCCGTCGACAACCCGAACTCGGCTGTCATTTGGCATTACTCGTTGGCCGACCAAAACGACGATGGTGAAATTGACTTCGAAGAAGAAATGCACCGCAGTTGTGGAACCGTCGCCATCAAAGACGACGTGCTCTACATCGCGGACTTCTCCGGATTGGTCCACTGCCTGGACGCCAAAGGCAACGACGACGGCACGCCGATCGTCCACTTCACCTACGACATGTTCGCTCAAAGCTGGGGCAGCCCGCTGATCGCCGACGACAAGGTCTACATCGGTGACGAGGACGGTGACGTGTGCGTGTTTGAATTCGGAGCTGAAAACAACGAACCCATCGAAGAAATCAACATGGGCACCAGCGTTTACAGCACGCCTGTCGCAGCGGATGAAACCATTTTCATCAGCACCAAAGACAAACTGTTCGCGATCGGCAAACCTCGCTGAGGCCCCGCATCGAAGTGGAGATCACCCGACGTCGCCACACCAGACCGTGAGCGACGTGTTGCTCTGCCAACACGGTGATCATCATGCGAGACGCAGCGAGTGTTCTGTCACCACTTATACTGAGGGTAGTGGACGGGGCGACGAGTCCTGAACTGGCGTCAAAACCAAGGCCTCGTCGCCTCGTCCACTACGATCAACCCTCACTTTTAGTGATGACAGACGACTAGGCGTCTTGATCCAGGTGTTGATCTTTCTTTTCGCGGCGGTGGCTGGTCGGCCGATCCACCACGTGCTCTTCACGACGTCGTGAAGTCTGCGGGTCTTCATTCTCGCTACGTTGCGAGACCGGTGCGACGCGATAGGTCAGACCGTGAAGCGTGTGGATGGTTGGCATCGAAATGGGAGCGAACATGGGTGTCGTCTCGTTCAGAAGGTCGGTGGACACGAAAGCCTAGCTCTCTACCCCTTCTATTCGACGTTCTCTTCACCCAGCGATTTGCCAAAAGCGACATTTCGTCACAACCGAAAGTCCGTCTGGTCCGATTGAATGGGCGAAACGCCACTCAATGCGAATTACGAAACCACAAAAAAGCCTCAAAGCGAAATCCAGCAACCTTAAAAAGTCCAAAGATTCTTGAACGTCAGACGCATTTCAACTGAAGACCGTCCAGCAACTCAGCGGCGGCTTCGCTCTTGTTCAGAACGTAGTAATGGATGCCTGGCACACCATGGTTGACCAAATCAATCGTTTGCTGACGCGCATGTTCGACACCGACACGGAACTGATGCTCGCTGTCATCCGATTCCGACATCGCTGATTCGAGGGCCCCTGGGATTGCCGC
>NZ_JBICHO010000390.1:0-21208 GCF_043100905.1 Rhodopirellula sp. JB055
GGAGGCGGCTCGAGAGGCGTTGGAAGCCGGCGGTCTCGGAGACCGCATGGAGGACAATCTTCCGCAGACGAACCAGGGACTTGCCTTCCAAGACGTTGCTCCGCCGCTTGCCTACCGAACCGCACAAGCGGCTTTCTTTCGCGGGGAGATCGTTCAGGCGATTGCGATTTTGAATCGCTTGGAACGTGAAGCGGCGTCGAACAGCAACACGCGTCACTTGCTCGGCCGAGTTCCCATTCGGACTTTGCTCGGAGAATGTCATCTTCAAGCCGGGGATCTGGTTGCTGCGGCGGAGCACTACGAGACCGCGATCCAGATTATCGTCGCCAACCCAACGTTTCTATCAGGGATTCAGTGGCGAGTCTTGACGGCTCCGCCAAGCGAAATTCCGAGGCGAAGAGGTGTCGGAACGGCAAGGCAAATCGAGGATGATCTGGATCATTGGATGGAATCTCCCAATGAATTGGTGAACACGAATTTGGATTTGTGGCCGTCGGCAGAGCATGTGCCGTTGGTGCGTCTTCGGCGCTACTTGTTGGCGGGAGTCCCAGCGGGTAACTGGTTCATCTCGGAGGAGTTACCAGAGAATATTGATCAATTGCGGGGCCTGGATATCGCGGAAGTTCTTCGTCAACTTTCTCTCGCCGCCTATCGATTGCGATGGTTGCGAGGTCGAGCGTTTTCGTTGCAGGACCCAACCGGACAACAGTTGCTTGCGGCGACCGTTCCGCCTGGGGTTCTCGGTTCCGACCGACGATTTCACGCGGCTGGCACACTGGTAGCGGCCTCTCGTGTGGTGTTGCGATATCACGCGGGCGACGACTCTGAGATCCAGTTGGTCGAACCACTCGATCAAATCTCTGGGGGCTTTCATGCGCTGTCGCCGATCGCCCGCTTGACCCGTTTGAGATCCTTGTCGAACCGATGGATGACCAATCGACAGATCTCAAATCAAGAAGTGCGATTGCAGGAAGGCCAGCCGGTGGTGGTTTTGCCTTCTCGACAAGACTTGGTTGAATTTGTTGAGACCGCTGTCTCGACATCCGAGGTGTCTTTCGCATTGGGACAGTTCCAGTTGGCCGTCGAATGTTTCGAACTCGCGTTAGACGAACTGGATCGTTGGGATGACATCGAGAATCTGGCGTTTGCGTTGGAACGGGATTTGGTCACTCGATCGGAGATTTTGCGTCGTCAAACCCCTGCGATCGCGTATCAATTGAGGGTGTTTGCGGCGAGAGCAGCGCTCCTGGCAAACCGCCCTACTGCCGCGGGCAATCATCTGTCGATGTCGGAACGGTTTCGCAGGGCTCGCCGATTGGATTTACCTCACTCGGCTGCCGTTGCGAATTGGTTGCAGCTTCAAGTTGATGTTCAACGAACGGTCGGTTTGGCCCGGTTGGATTCGGAAGAAGACGACGCGAAAAATCTTCAGACGTTGAAGGAACTCCAACGCATTCGAATGGTTCGAGAAGAGTTGCTCGAGCAGACGCGTCGGTTTGCAAGCGGCATGCAGACGAGCAATCCGTCTGCAGAGGTTCGTTCGATCACGCATCCCTTGTCGTTTCGGTTTTGGGAATTTCAACTGCCCAATCAGAACCGCGTGCCTGCCGCGACTCGAAGTCGACGCTATCAGTCGTGTTGGGATGAATCCCAGACGGGGATCGACCTCACCGCATTTGACCAGTTTTGTTTTGATCTGGATCGTGCGTCGTGGACCGGATTGGGAGTGCAGCTTGCAGTCGCGGCAGGCGAAGGCGAGCGAGTCGCTGTGCGAATGGATCAACACCAATCCGCTCTTGCTCGAAACACTTGGGGTGAATTGCCCCAGACCACAGATTTGCGTTCCGCACTGCGTCAAGTCATGAGCGACCCAGCGCTTTCGCTAGATGATTTTTTTCCCGGTCGGGATGGCCTGAATGAGGAATTGCAAGCTCTTGTTCCTGCCATGCAGCTCAACCCCAGAGTGCTCGGTTTGGACGCGGCGATTTTGCATGAACGGTTGCAGGGGCAGTTGTCGTCGCTGGCTTTCAACCAAGCCTTGCTGCCTCGCGTGGAGCCGCCGCCGATCCCCCATCGAAACGAGCGGCCGGATTGGAGCGTCCTGCCAGCCAACATGGCGATCGTGTCGTTTCAAGTGGATGATGACAATGTGGTTGGGACCTTGGTGCATCGAAACCAAGCCAGTCATTGGCAGGTGCGTTCAGCAACCGAACTGCGGCAGCAGTGTGAACGTTGGTTGTCAACGATTCTCAGTTTGCCGACGACGGTGGATGAGCTCGAAGACGAGTCGCTGCGTCTACGCACTCAACAGATGGAGCTTGAGTTGACCCAGCGTTTGTTTCCTCCGCTGTGCGGCATCGATCACCCCGACATTCGTGACATCATCGTTGTGCCGAGTGGCTTTCTATGGCAATTGCCTTTCGAAGAATTGGTGATGGAGCACGATGCGGATGATCGAACTGTTCGGTGGAAAGACCGGGGCAAGGTTGCTTACGCGCACACGTTGGGCACTGCGCTGAGTGTTGCAACATCTGCCACCCGTGAGTTTGTCCCGGAGGAATCGGATCTGGTCGCACGATGGCGAGTGTCCCAAGCAGAAGGTCATGCGTCTCTGGACGACCAGCCTCCCGCGCACGTTTCAGCAGGACCACTTGGAACTTGGAGTGATTCTGTTTGGTGGGGAGAGATCAGCCGCAATCTATTGGTGCCACCCGAGGCGTCCATCCCGCTGGCTTCGCGAAGGGAACAAGCTGAGTTGCGAGGACTCCAAGTTTGGGACCGACGTCATGGGCAGGTGGGGCAGGATGGACTGGAGTCTTGGATTGATCTCAGTTCGAAATTCCCTGCGTCTGGAAGAGTGTCCCAGATACTTCGACCCGAAATTCAGGAACATTTGTTTGTCCAGGCCAGCCGTCTGCATGCCGCCGGCCTGAAGCATCTCGTGATGCCGCGACTGCCTGGACTACGGGAAGCCAGTGATTTGCTGGCTCAAGAACTTTCCATGGAACTGGGGCAGGTTCCGTTTCTGGAGGCTTGGGAGCGGTCGCACGCGATCCTGCGGATGTCGGAATTTGCTTTTCCCGAGGGGGTGGATCCGGTACCCTTGAAGAATGCTGCGGGGGGAATGGCCGGCGATCATCCGCTGGTGCAGCTTCCCTCCATCCACCTCCCCTTTTCTGGCCTCTGACGTCAATGGAGATGAATATGAAGGCGACGCGATCGAAAATTAGGTCTAGTGTTCGCTACTCGACGTGGATTTTCCTCGTCGGTGCGACTTGTATGGCGGCATCCGGAGTTGAATCTCAGGCGGTTGCAGCAGACGCGACTTGGTCGGAACAGCTGGTACAGGCTTCGTCCGTTGGGAACGTCCAACTTCGCGAACGGTTGCTTCAGAATCCACCGGCGGATTCCGAGGCACAGTCATTGGCTAACGCCTTGAAAGGGCGATTGAAAGACAGCGACGGCCAATGGGTCTCGATTGAAGAATCGGTTCAGGACGACACTCGCGCGAATCGAATCGCTGAATACGAGCGTCGACGTGATTCGATGGAAGACAAGGCGGAGGATCACTGGCAACTTTCGCGATGGTGTCGAACGGCGCACATGCCCAGCCGCGCTCGTGCTCACGCGCTGCGGGTGACTGAATTAGAAAGGGATCATGAGCCAGCTCATCGGTATCTCGGAAACGTGCGAGTGGGCGACGTTTGGGTGGACGCGGAGGAGGCGGTCGAGCAACAAAAAGAACTGCGTGAGGCTCAGCAGAATTTGCGGGTTCATTCACCCAAGATTCGCTCCATCGCAGAAGCGTTCCGGTCCACTGATGCTGGCAAACAAAAGAAAGCACTTGCGCAACTCGAACGCATCGACACAGTGGACGCGGTTGATGCCGTGACGCAACAAATCTTCCGTGGGCCGGATGCATTTGCGATGGCCGCGGTCAATTGGCTCGGCGAACGAGAGGAGCCCAAGGCGGCTGTTGCGTTGGCCCGTTTGGCGGTCTTCGATCAACGGCGAGGTTTGCGTGATCTGGCAACACAGCAATTGAAGACGACCGACCCGATGCTGTTTGTCCCGACGCTCTTGGACTGGTGTCAGGGAACCGTCGAGTCAAAGCACAGTTTGGTCTTCCATGAAGGGGATCGGTCCTATCAAGTCGTGCGGCAATATCGTCGGGAAGATGCGGAAGGCGTGAAGGTTTTGGATTCCGTGACGCAGGTGTTGGCTGTGCATGCGACTCCACTGCAAACGGCGTGATTGCCAGTCGCGATGCGGTGGAAAGCCTCCAAACCGAGAGTGCTCGCGATGCGAGCGTTGTTCGGTCGGAAGCGGAGCTTTTCAATGAACGCAGTCGTTTTTTGCAAAGTCGTGCCGCCGCCGTGATCCAACAACTTGATTCGAGCTTCAGCGGCGAACCGTCCGCTGAAAGCATGCGAGATTGGTGGTATGAATATCGTGGATATGGTGACACGGGAATTCCGCCCGTTGAGCGTCGATTGGTCCGGAATGTCGCGTACCGCGCCGTGGGCAATACAGCGCCGATCGGAGCTTCACCGACTCGAGTTCGAACGCTTTCCTTTTTCTCAGAAAGCCCCAAAAGTGCGCCATCGGAACCACAGGAACCGATGACTTTGGCGCAGAAGCGGGCCGCCGCGATCCCCGATGCCAAGATAGGCGTTTACGTGCGTCCTTCTCGGGATTGCTTGGTCGCTGGAACTCTGGTGTGGACGGACCGCGGCATGCGTCCTGTTGAGAGCTTGCGATTGGGAGACCAAGTGTTGAGCTGCGATGAGCAAACCGGTGAGCTGAGCTATCAGAGTGTTTTGCGACGAACCGTCCGTGAACCCGAACCACTGACCAAAATCCAGCTCCGCAGTGAAGAGATTGTGGCTTCGAAAGGGCACCCATTTTGGGTGATCGGGCGCGGATGGACGACGACGGAACAGCTGGTTCCTGGCGATGCACTGCATGGCGCCGAGGGGGTGGCGGTGATCGAGTCCCTTTCTTCAGCTTCGGCGGACGAAACCTACAACTTGGTGGTGGACAAGAACCACAGCTACTTCGTCGGCAAATCGCGAATCCTGTCGCATGACGCAGAGGTGGAGCGTCCCGACGGAATCGCGATGCCCGGCGTCGCTCTCTAGCTCAACGCACCTGACGGCTCAGTGAGACAGCTTCTTCGCCGCGATTCGATGCAATCGAGTCGTGGCGATTTTCGTTGATTACCACTCGGTTCGCGAGATTTTCCTTCGGCCAACGAGGCGTCAGAGGTTCGGAGTTTCCGTTGACACGCGGGGTCGGCATTTGATAACTGAAACTTGAGCTAAAAAATCATCCCTCTCCGGTTTCAGGAAAATTCCGTTGTTTCAACGGTCAGTCGTCTCTGCGAACGTCGCGCCCAACCCCCGTGGTTCGGGGCGTTTGGGCGTGCGCCCTGCCAGCGAATGCAAGCGTTTTCGCCGTTTGGGGTTCGAGGCGGCCGGTGGAAACGTCGCTGTAGAGTGCATCGCCGACTCGGTCCGCATTCTGTTGCTCACAGCCATTGGCTCCGCCATTTTTACGACGGCTGGATGCCGGGGAAGAGCCAAGCAAGAAGTCTACAGCCAGAAAATGGCTCGCGAGATTCGGCTGTTGGAAGATCAGCTCTACGAGGCTGACTACGAGAACCGTGTGCTGATCGAAAAACTTCGACGTGCAAAGGCTGCTGCCGCGGCTGCTGCGGCAACCAGTTCGCCGCCACCGACGCGTCGATCTCCCAACTTGCTTGAGGGACTGTCAAAACCAGGCATCACGGATTCCAAACGTCCGCCGGACCCGGTTGTGGATCCCGAACCCAATTCACCGAAGGGCATGTCGGGCAATTTGGACGAGTTCGACATGGGGGCCGGTTTGGATGATCCTGAATTCATCGATCCGGGTGAGCCTGACAACTTCGCGCCGCGGGATCAGCCTTTGGTCGACCCGGATGATGCCTCACCCGCAGAGCAGGCAACGGATGTCGCAACGGAAGACAGTCCCGCAGGAAAGGATGACCGTTCTGAAACGCCGCTTGATATTGGCAACGGAATGGACCTTGATTCCATGATCGATCCCGGCGAACCATTTGTGCCCGATAGCGATCCAGGGTTGCTGTTACCGCCTCCGACGCAACCAGTTCCGCCTGGACCTGACGACCTGAAGTTTGATCCGGTTGTTCCCGGTGATCCCGTCCCTCCGAACTCGCCCTCGGGGCTTCCGGATGAACCGCCAGGGCAAATCCAATTACCGGAAGGTTTGGGGATGCTCGGTGGCCTTGGGAAGGTCGATGGCGCTCCTGAAAAAATCGATCTTTACACGGCAAAGTTGTCCGTCAACGACAAGAACTCGTTGCCGCGTTTTGTCAGCGACGTCTCGCAAACAACCCAACCGCCATCGAATCCCGATTATCCGCCAACGGAAGGGATCGACGTGGTCGTCGATTCCATGGATCAATATGGGCATGCCATTGCCCTGCTTGGCGATTCGTTGGATCCGATGAGTCAATTGGCATCGACGGCCAAGCCACAACCCAAGGCGATACCGGCTTTGCTGGAGCAAACAACGTTGAGTGTTGTGGTTTTGGACGCGTCCAAGTCGGGAGACGAGGCCAAGCTGGGGCGTTGGGACTTTGGTCCTGATCAACTGGTTCGATTGCAACAAATGTCGGCGGTGGATCTGCCTCGAAACTCGTTACGGATCCCCATTCGTTGGAAGGACAAACATCCTGAAGGCGAAAAGGTGGTTGTGTTCGTGCGTCTGAAACAAGGCGAGCGAGACATTCGGTGCGATGTCGAAATGGACTTGCGTTCCAAAGCGTCCGTCGCGGGTTGGTTGCCTCGACGCTGATGTCTTCTGCCCCCCGAAGCTTCGTGTTTCTTGTGTGCCGTCACGTGGCGATTGTGCCGATTGGATCGGTTGTTGACGTTGCCCCCTTGCAACCGTTGCGGATTTTGACGCGACGCTGTCTGGACGGTCCGGTCCAGTAGAGAGGGATGACCTAGGGTTGAGTGTCACTTGGCTGTCGGTCTTCCCACCTCACTTGGTCGTTCTCTATGGGCATGAACTCCATGGATCCTGCTTTGGATCTCAGCTCCCTGCCAGTTGTTCCGCTCTTGGGGCTCGCCGTTGTGTTTTGCATTGCGGCCATTGTTGTTTATGGCTTTGCAATGAAGTGGAGTCTGTCTCTAGCTGGCTGCGGCCAGCACGGCTTTGGGTGGTCCTTTTGCGTGTCATTCGCAGCGGGGATGTCCAGTGGGTTGGTCTCGGTTGTGCTCGCCTTCTTCGCCGATGCGATGCCTCCCGTTTTACCCTTCGTTCTGGCGATTGCTGCTGCGGTGTTGACCGTCGCCGTGATGACTCGTAGCGGACCCATCTCCGCCGGGGTTGCTTACCTCGCGTTCATTTTCATTGGCGGCTTGGGAATGATGGTCACAGCGGTGGTGATGGGGTTGGCTTCGTTCGTCTTTGTGGACATGAGAGAATTCGCAAAGGCCGCCCAGTCGATGAGGCCTGACATGATGCAGGACGCTGAGGCGACCAACGACGACGCAAACATGTGGGCAACGATGCCCTCGCAGTTGGACAACGCGTTCTTCGAAGGAGAGGAAACCGTCAGTGAGATCAGTGCGTTGGGCGAGACATCTCTCGATCGTGATGAAGGTGTCTCAGCACTGCCCTACCATGACGAGCGAATGGATGATGCCTCCCACAATCCACATGCTCAACGGAAATCAAAACCAAACTCCGTTCAGGTCAATCCGTTCGTCCACTACCCTAAAAACAAGTCGTGACAGACCACTAGCTGAACAAGGCGTCGATCGGACGGCCATCACGAACCAAGGTGATCGGGCGACCGGTTTCGCTGGCGAATTCCATCGTTGGGTCGATGCCCAGATTTTGATAGAAACTGGCCGCGACATCGTCTGGCGTGATGGCTTCATGCCGAGGTCCGGCGGCGGTGTCGTCGCTCTCGCCGATCACTTGGCCGCCTCGGACGTTTCCTCCTGCCATCAGCATGAACATGCAACGTGGGTAGTGATCGCGACCTCCCTCTGCGCTTCGGTCGTTGATCTTGGGAGTGCGTCCGAATTCTCCGGTGACGAAGACGGCGGTGGATTCCAGCAGGCCACGTTGTTCCAGTCCAATCAGCAGTCCGCTGAGGCCGGAATCCAGTTTGGGAAGTTGTTGTTCTTTTAGCTTCGTGAAGTTGTCTTGGTGTGTGTCCCAGCCACCGAGTTGCAGCGAAACAAAACGCACGTCTGATTCGATCAAACGCAGGGCGAGCAAGCAGCTTTGACTGAACGGGTCTTCGCCAAACTGTTGTTGCATGCTTTCTGGTTCGCGTGAAATGTCAAACGCTTCACGAGCACGCGGGGATGTGATCATCGCGTAGGCTTGCTCACCGAAGCGGTCCAAGCCTTGGAGCAGCGAGTCGTCTTTCTCGAGTGCTGCGAATCGACGGTCGAGCTTCTTCAGCAGACTTTGCCGGCGTGTGACTTCGTCGATGGAAACGTTTCCCGGCAACGAGATTCCTCGAACTGAAAACGGCCGATTGGGGGTCGGGGTCGCCTTGGTTTCCAGTGCCGCATGTTGGATGCCCAAGAACCCTGCGCCGTGGGACGCTTTGGGGATCGCAACGTGGTTCGGGATATCGTGGTCACCGGGACGTTCGCGAGTGATCACCGCGCCATAGCTGGGGTATTCCAGCGAAGGGAGGGGACGAGTGCCGCAATTGATGTATTCACGACCCAGTTGATGGGCGGCGAGCGTGTGACTGACGCCTCGAAGAATCGCGAATTTATCGGCGACCTGTGCCAATTTCGGCAAGTGTTCACTGATTTGAATTCCAGGGACATTGGTTCGGATGGTTTTGAACTGGCCACGTACCTCATCGCTTGCACCTGGTTTCGGGTCAAAGGTGTCGATGTGTGACGGTCCACCGTTGAGTTCGACGAAGATCGCACGCTTGGCACCTCCCGGCAGGACGCGTCCGGATTCTTCCGCACGCAGCATCGTGGGCAGTGACATCCCGGGCAGTGCAACCGCACCCAATCCCAATGTGCCCGCACGAAGAAAATCGCGGCGTACGATACCATCGCATGTTCGGTGAAGATTCATTGGGAATAACCAATTGGAATGATGGAAAGGATGTGTGCTTGACTCAGCGTTTCTTCCGACACGCGAACGTTTCGTGATCAGTGCGTGATGATGAATTCTTTGGTGTTCACCAACGCCCACATCAGCGACTCGAGTCCGGATTGGGGCGACTTGGATTCGGAAATGAACTGAAGTGACGTCTTACGTTCATCTTCGTTGGGGTAGCGCGAAAGCGTCCGGAGGTACGCGTCGTCAACAACTTCGGCCATGGAAGTTGCCGGTTGAGCCTCCCGTTCGGTTTCGATCCGCGAGAGTTCCCAGGCGTCGGGATCATCCAGCAGCGTTGCCAAATCGGGAGAGGCGTAGCCGTAAAGTTCGAGTTTGTTCTGAACTCGCGCGTATTCCTCACGGATTCGAGTTCGGTTGGTGCGTCGTTGTTTGGGAGCCATGCGTTGGTAACGTTTGATCTTCGCGATGGTTTGTCGGTGGAATTGCTCCGCTCGACGTTGAACTTGAGGGTCGACGCTCATGTTGCTGGATTCAAGACCGAGCGATTTCATCGTCTGAGTGACCCAACCATCCTTTGCCGCCAGTTTTCGATACATCTCAAAGTCGTTTCGCAAGTAGATCGATTGCAGCAGGCTGGGCGAGTCACTACGGTCGCAATCGCAGTTGCTTTCGCGTTCAGATTGACCGAATACTTGGAGGGCAAAATTTCGGTTGTTGCGGTTCTGTGGGACTCCATTGGCAATCGCCATCTGTTGCAGTTCGTTTCGGATTTGATCTGCTTCTTCGCTGGACTGAGTCGCCAACAACACGGCGTCATGGATCACTTCGGCGGGAAGACGCCGCGGCACATGACGAGAAAAGTTGTGGTCGTCATGGCGATTGCTTGTGTTGGTATCCATGCTCCGCTGATAGGCGTCGCTGGTGGTGATCTCGCGAGTCAGCCATTTCAAGTCATAGCCACTGTGAATGAAGCCTGTTGCAAGCTCGTCGAGCAGATCGGCGTTGCTGGGGGCATTGGCGAGGTTCATGTCATCGGTTGGATGGATGATGCCGACGCCAAAGTAGTTTGCCCAAACGCGATTGACGATCGCTTTGGCAAAGTACGGGTTGTCCTCTTGGCGAAGCCAGTCCATCAGGTGGCCTCGTGGATCATGGTCCAAGGCAACCGAGTCGGACTGACCCAGGATGAATCCTTCTGGGATGCTGACAGGAGCCGCCTTGGCGTTCTTCTTTGCCTTGGCTTTTGCACGCCGCTTTTTCGCCTGAATGGCAGAGTTGTTGTAAACCAGTTCTGGAAAGGGAACCGTTTCGCCTTGCGCGGCGGCTTTGTAGATTTTGCGTCGCAGGTCGCCATTGCGGAGTTTTTCTTCACCCGTGATTTTTGAGATCAGTTGAGTGCGTTGTTCACGCGAATCTCGAGCGACGGTGTTGGGGCGAGCTTCGATGCTTTTGAAAAGAGAAGCAAATTGGTCGAAGTCATCCTTGGACCATTGGTCGAAGGGATGTTTGTGGCATTGTGCGCACTCGATTCGAATTCCAAGAAACGAGTAGGCGAATCCGATCGCCCGTTCCTCGGGCTTTTGAAAGTTGCGTCGAGCCCAAAAAAGCGGCATGCCGGATCGCTCGGCAAATTTGAATTCCTGCCCAGGTTGGCATGCCTCGGTCATCGTTTCGCAGTACTGAAGGTACGACTCATTGGGTTCGCGGTTGTCGGCCATGACAATGCCTTCGACGATTTTGTCGTACGGCACGTTGTCGTCCAGGCGAACACGCAACCACTCATACCATAAACGTGAGGCGGAGCCGCGAACGGGCAGCGCGTTGTTGAGTTGCGTGTCGCTGTTGCCGGTCCAATCTGCAAAACGCGTCGCCCACCAAGCGGCGTAGCTGGGCGAGTCAAGAAGTTCGTCAATCAGACGTTCTCGTTTGTCCGGCCGAGAGTCAGCCAAGAAAGCACGCACGTCCGATGCGGCAGGAAGCGTTCCCGTGATATCGAAACTGGCTCGTCGGATGAAGTCGGAATCGCTGCAGATGGCTGAAGGGGTGATGCCAAGCTTGTCGAGTTTGACTTCAATCAACTGATCGATCCGGTGGTCCGACGGCGTGGGCGATGCGATGGTTTCGCCCACTTCTACGCGCCGGATGACCGGCACGGGAACCACCGCTCGGTCATAAGCGATCACGACGTGGGTGTCACCCGTTTCGCCTGACGAGACCATGCCATTTTCGTCGATGGCTGCGATAGCATCGTCGTTGGTGGTGAAGCGACAAAGTTCGGTCACGTCTTCGCTGGTTCCGTCTGCCCAGTGCGCGATTGCGGTGAGCGAAACGGTTTGCGAATCATCCTGGAACTGAATCTCAGCGGGCTGGATCTCAAGGCGGTCCAAAACATCAATCGTCTGATTGTCAAACTCAGCACCAGCGGCGATCCAGTTTCGCAGTGTGTTGTATTGCCAGCTGCCTTCGTCCAGTCGCTTGCCTCCCTCGTGCATGTCGGCATCGATCGGTTTGGCAAGGATCAAACTCTCGGCCACATCGTCGGTGTCGACCCGGCCGGTGTTGGGATCGAGCAGCTCAGCATGGTCGGCTCGAAAGTCGTAGCCAAACAGGGAGAGACGAAAATCACCGCGGCCTTGGAATGAGCCATGGCAGGCACGCCCATTGCAGCCCAATCGGCCAAGCAGTGGTGTGATGTGACGTTGAAAGTCTGGCACTTCTCGAGCGGAGCCATCGGCCATGCGGGCCGAAAGTGGCGGCGTCATTTGATCATTGGATGCAGGCGATGGTGCCTTTGCGGAGACCGGGGATTCCGCGAGTGAGGGGACCGCACTGAGGGCGACCGCCAACGCGAAAACGCCAGCGGTTTCCAAGCAGATTGTTCGCTTCCAACATCGTGTGAGTCGAATCACATTGTTCCCCTCAGATTTCATCGCCGCTGCATCCGCGTTCGCGCGTCTTGCCGAATTCATGCACGCCGTTCAGAGATTGAACGTCTGCCGAGCACTAAAGTACCGTGCGACGCGTTGCATTTGGGCAAAGAAAACGGAGGATTCTTCGTTCGAAAGGATGCGATTTGATCGTTTGGGTGGTTCTAGGGGGCGTGATCCGGCATTAAGGGAGTGCTGTCGCAAGATCGGCGGGTTCCAGGAGCTACTTGGATTCCTCGTCGTCATCTAGGAATTCCAAGTCAAACTCTTCCAGCTCTTGGACCGTTTCCGCGGTGGGGTCGGTTTTCTCAGCGGGCGAGTCGTCTTCGCTTGGTGAGATTTCGAGGGTGTCGTCACTGTCGCTGTCGCTGACCGGCAAGGTGAATTCACCGGTGGTGGGATCGGATTGCAACTGAAGCGAATCGTCATCTGGGTTGAATGAGGTTTCGCCGCGCAGAGGAGTGATCTGGGCAGTTGGCTCGTCTTCATCGAGCAGGTTGCCGACATCCAGTGTTTCGTCTTCCACCAATGTTTCCAATTCGTCGGCGGAGGTACCGGTCGGTTCTGGCGTGTCGCTCAGTTCGACATCATCGACGCCAAGTTCTTGAACTTCTTCTTCGGCCGGCAAGGCATCGACCTGCAGCACTTCGGTGACGCCAGCCACAGCGGTCGCGACTCCGACAACTCCTGTGATCTCCTCGGGGGCGATGCTCGCTTCGGCGCCTTCCGGACGAGGGAAGACTTCATCCACATTGTCCCGTAGCACTCGACGCCCCAGTTCGACCGCACGTTCGATCGACCAGCCTCGGTCACCGACGAACTGGTCCGCCAGCACGCCGCTGAGGACTTTGCGGTACATGTCAAATTTGGGCCAAATGAACTCCAATTTGTAAGCGTCGCTGTAGTAGCCGATCTGCTTGGTTTGCGGAACTGCTTCCAGTCGTGCGGCGGAGTCGCGAGCGATGAACGAAGGCGTGTTGCTGTACCACCAATGGCCGTTGGTGATCACGTTGGGGAAGATCCACGCGTAGCTGACCAGTTCTTGGTTGGTGACACTGGCCAACACAGAAATGGGGAACTTGACGTTTGGGAACGAGTTGAACAATTCGCGGTACTGAATCAACGAGACACGAGAATCGTAGAGGTCTTGACCTTGGAAGACGCCCTCTGGATAGACCTGGCGGTTGACGCCGATCATCAAGTCAAACGGCAAGCCAAATTCGTCACACAGTTCGGCCAGCGTCCAGAACACTCGGCGAGACAAGGCTTCCAGATGAGACGCGTCCGCGGAGATGCCTTTTTGAAGCACCGCGTTGAGTGCGGTGGAGGCTCGGCCGTCACCAACAGGGGTTGGAGTGAACGTTGGCGGGATCGAAATCGCACAGGCACGAGCACCACGTCGGACGAAGTGTTCAAAGCGTTGTTTCAAACTGGAGCGAAGACTCTCGAGACTGCCGTCCAGTTCGATGCCGGTGCAAGCGGCCAAGCGTCCGCGCACTTCGGGTTTGGCCAAGTGGAAGACCAAGTCATCGGTGCGAAGACACGGGATGTAGGTGTCTGTGTCGAAACCTTCGAGTGCGTCGTCGAAGTCGTTGGTGAGAAAGACGGCCTGGACGTTGCTTTGGTCCAGAACGGTTTCGGACCATTGCGCTGACGCCATGATCGATTCACTGCGGTCGTAAAGCGCTTCCCAATTGTTCAGGTGCAGTCGGTCGTCTTCGAAGCCAAAGAACGTGCGGCAGATTTCGATCAGCCAACTGTACTGGGCGGTGTTTTCAAGTGGCTGCAATCCACCGACCAAACGTTCGACCAATTCTTTCGGCCCGATCGCCTCGTCTTCGATCCGGGATTTGGGCATTCCCGCCGAGTGCGCCAGTTCGGTGTAGTAGTGGTAACCGAGCAGATCAGCCAACGTTGTCGATGCCGGCGAATGCGGGTTGATATGCGAGTGGGGATCGATCAACCGAATGGACGTCAACGCTTCGTAAATCTCGGATTTCGGTCCGTTGGCAACGCTGGACGAGTCTGACATGGTGGCGGCATTCTTGAGTGGCGAAATTCAATCGCAACAGGATACTCACTGAGGCCCCACGGATCGACCATGGTATGTACCAACCTGAGCCTAGGTCCCACAAAATCAGGTTCCGCATTGGAGGCTTTCACGACGGCAGCCACCCCAGAGCGAGCATGCCGATGACCTGTTCGATGAGCTTGGCTGTTGGCTCCTGAGATCCTTTGTCGAACCCAATCCAAGTCGCCATCGTCACAGGTGATTCTGGTGCCGAATTGGTTGGGTCGTACCAGCGATGTTGCTGCCAAACCCACCATCCGAACACGGTGCTCGCTGCCATGGTTCCGGCATACACCAACCTGATCGTCCAGGATGTCCAGCGACTGGGGGGCGGCGTGATCAGGGAAGCGTAAATCTGGAGCACCAAAGACGCTTTTTGTGGCGGCGGCAACACTTGAAGAGCCGTTTCGTCAATCGCCGAGGCAATCGTTGTGATGGCTGATTCGGGAATCTGGCGTTGCTGTGGAGCGGCGATCTCACAGTCGCTTAGTCGGCGACTCAGCCAACACGTTCGGTAAGTCAGCGGCATCGTGAATAGCACAGGAATGATCAGCAGCAATAACAAGGGCTCACCAATCAGAGCACCAAGTGCCGCGATTGCCAAAATCAGGAACACGCGTCCGAGTAGATCCCGTTGGGGTGACGGACGAGCAAGGGTGAGTTGAATGATTTTGCCGCCGTCGAGCGGCAGCAGCGGCAGCAGATTCATCCAGTTGAGCAACAGCCCCAAACCGCCCAATTCAAACAGCCAAGGGTGACTGCTGTTCACCAGCAGCAATGGAACTGGAGAAACCACCGCGTCGGGCATTCGTGTTTCGAGCGTTGAGATCAACAGCAGGGTGATTGAGATCGCTATGCCAGGCAGCGGGCCCGCGAAATAGACGATCGCCTTTTTCCAGCTGGCGAGCTGTAGTCGCTGACCACTGACGGCAGCACCGAGCATGGGGACGAACACCATGCGAATGTTGCGATACCCAAACGCACGCATTGCGACGTAATGGCCGCCTTCGTGGAGCAATAGAATGCCGACCAGCATCAGCACCAATCGGACGTTCCACCAAATCAAAGCGACGCCGACGAACAAGGCCAAGCTGACCAGCGAGATTGCAAGCTGGCGCGGCCAGTTGTTGGCTTGGTTTTCCTTCGCCCGGATCGCAGTGACGAGCGAAGCGTCGGGGCCAGGCATTCCCTAGCAACCTTCGGCGAGCGGTTGTCCGTCAGGCGTTTTCGGAGAGGAGCTTGTCAATTGCGAGCCATTGTGATCCGGCTGAGCTGCGTCGGCGTCCGAACGCAGACCCGGGCCAGCGATTTCGGGACCAATGTGAGACAATTGATTGTTGTCGTCGACAAAGATCAAACGCGGTTGATGGGTTGCCGCGTCGGCTTCTGGGACCATCGCGTACGCAGCCAAAATGACGTGATCGCCAGGGCGAATCAAGTGAGCCGCTGCGCCATTGGCGCACACATCGTTGGAGTTCGGCAATCCTTCGATCGCGTAGGTTTCCAAGCGGGTGCCGCGAGTCACGTTCCAAACATGGAGTGACTCGTAGGGATGAATGTTCGCAGCGACGAGCAGTTCCGGCGGAACAGTCAGGCTGCCTTCGTAGTTCACGTCCGCGCCCGTCACCGTCGCACGGTGAATCTTGGCCGCCAGCATTTTTCGATAAGGTGTGTCCACCAACTCAGTCCACCAGGTAGGGCGTCAGTTGTTCGATCGTTTTGTCCGAACCGATTTCGAGTTTTCCGAACCCGCGTTCGGCCCCTTCCTTCATGGCCGCTTCCTGATGCTCGTCGTAGTTGGTGACCAACATGACGGGGATCTTGGCCAAGTCCGGATCGGATTTGATTTGTTTGATCACGTCCAAACCATCGGAGTAGTCGCGATCGAGTTTTCGATTGACTGTCACAAGGTCCACCTCGCGATTCTTCAACAATTCAATTGTGTCTTCAGCACCGTGGGTCTGCATCACCGAGGCATCAAAGTGTGACGTCACCATTTGACGAATGGCATTGAAATCGGGACCGCAATTTCCGCAGTCGACTAGGGTTTTCGCCATTGGATGTCAGTTCTCCGTCGAGGGGGTTCCAGGAAGTTGCCTGGGAACAATCGAATCGAAACGTTCTGGTGTAACCGCGCGAGCTTGAATCAACAAGGTGCAAGAGTCGTAACCATGACAGCAATGATTGCGCCAGTTCCAGGGAAAGAGGGATCGTCGGTGACTGTCCCGGGGTTCCCAGATTGAATACGGGGATTCAGCGTGTCAGTTCACGGTCTTGAATCCAACGCCGCATATCGGTGTGGATCTGTGCCGGCGTGCGATCATCCGACAGTGACGGAGAGGCTGCGATGGCCAGTTCTTTGGCCAGCATTCGCAGGGCCATCGCGTGCAATTGGCTCAGAAGATGGTCGCGTTCTGCGACAGCTTGTCGCAAATCTGCCTTCGTCGCTCGCGATTCTGGTGGGGCTGGCGGACCTTCGACCAGAAACTTTTCGATCCAGTCTCGGTCGGGATCGAGCGGGCGTTGGCAACTTCGGCAGGATTTGGCCATGAGTATGATTTCAGCCGGGATGCTAGATTGACCGGCGGAGAGATGGAGCGGGAAAAGGGGCGACGCGCGAATGAAAACCGCGATCCGCCTGGGGATCCACCCTCGCCGCAGTCTCTCAAAACACGATCTTTTGTGACTGCAGCGAATTCTAGCATGCCTTTCTCGAGGAGTAGAAGTTGCGCCGGTAATTCAGTCGTCCATTCCAGGCGAATCGCTTTCGTGGTTTCGTTGGTAGCCGATCAAATTGCCACGGCGGTCGTGTTCGAAACTGCAGCAATCAAAGAGAACCTGCTTGAGTTTCGTTCGACCTCGCTGCACGCGTGATTTGGCGCCGGACAACGAGAGTCCCAGTCGGTCCGCGATTTCCTGTTGGGACAATCCTTCGATTTCGTATAGCTTGATCGCTTCTCGGTGCTCGGCGGGAAGCTGTTCCAGCATCTTGGGGAGCCAGCCGATCACGACCTCTTCCAGGCTTTCTTCTGTTTGATCGTCGGCCGCAATTTCGTCGGCCAAGGCGGCCGCTTCGCGTGATTTGGCGCGGTAGTGATCGATGACCAAGTTGCGAGCGATTTGGAAAACCCACGAACGGATGCGCTGCTGATCTTCGACTTCATCCAGCTTGGTGTGAATCCGAACGAAGGTCTCCTGAAGCAGGTCTTCTGCAACTTGGGCATTGGGAGCCCGTTGCATCAAAAACGCTCGAAGTTGATCCCCGAACAATCTCCAAATCTCAGCCGTCGTGGGTGGCGACGCGGGAGATGGGTTTTCCGTGTTATTCGTTTCTTGTGTGGGGCTTGGGCGTCGTTCCTTACGCGAAAAACAGGGAAGTCGTTCGGTGTGGCCAACTGGATTGCATGCCACCCAAATAGCTAAGCCACACACGATGAATAAGTAGCGGGATTGGTAGTGGACGAGGCGACGAGTCCCGTGCTGGAGGATTCGTCGCCTCATCCATCTACGTCAGTAACTTGCTTGGTGGAGTCCCTCCGTTGGAGTCTCGCCACATCGGGTCAGCCGCATTGGGGAGCGGACTCACATGTTTGACTCGATGGGCCGGAGGCACTCGATTGGCACGAGCCGCTTGGTTTTTGGTATGCCAAATCCGTCGAGCAAACACCAGTCGATGGCAGGGTGAGTTCGACCTTTCGGGCGGCTTCGTGATCACCGGCCAGTTCGGCAGCAATCGAGCGAACTTGTTCGTAACCGGTTCGCATCAAAAACGTCGGTGCTCGACCATAGCTTTTCATACCGGCCAAGTAGAACCCGCGTTCGGGGTGTTTCAGTTCTTCTGCGCCGTGGGGTGGAACCGATCCGCAACTGTGGTGGTTCGGGTCGATCAGTGGCCCTAGTGCTTTGGTCGCTTCCGTGGAGGCATCCAGTTCGAGGCGAAGTTCACGGAGCATTTCCAGGTTGGGGCGTGCTCCAGCGGCGACGATGATCTCATCGACGATCACCTGCGAAACGCCATGAACATCGAAGACTTCCAGCCCGTCGGAATGCTCGCTGATGGCGCCGATGGAAAGCCCGGTCAGCAGGGTGGCTTTGCCGTCGTCGACCGCTGCTTTCACCCGAGTCCCCAGTGCACCTCGGGCTTCGATTTCATCTGCTTGGCCACCGCCCCAAAGTTTGGCTGGGTTGGTGCGACGAACGGCCCAGGCGATCATCGTATCCGACGATTCTTTGGCGAGTTCAACCAGGCTCAGTACCGCACCAGTGGCGGAGTGGCCCGAACCAACGACCAGAACACGTTTGCCCGCGTAGCGTTCTCGTTCGCGGTCCAGCACATCGGGCATGCCATAGCGGATGTGGTCTTGGAATTGTTGTTCGCCATCCGCCTCGATCCCTCCAGCTCCCATCGGATTGGGAGTGTTCCAGGTGCCAGACGCATCGATCACCGCGCGAGCATGGAAACGACGTGGGCCGTCAGGGGTATTGGCCACGATCAAAAAGGGGGCCTCGTCGCGGTTGCCATCTTTCATTCGGTCGTGTCCATCGCGAGAGATGGTCGTGACTTGATGGTTCAGTTTCAAACGGGAGGCGATGCGTTCGTTGGCGGCAAGCGGATCCAAGTAACGTTCCACCAACTCCTTCGCAAATGGGACCTCGTTGTCATCGGGAGCTTGCCACGAGTCACCGGCTTGAAGGATTCGCTTGGACGCCGGGTCAATCAGGTAAGACCAAGGGGTGAACAATCGCACATGGCTCCACTCCCAAATGCTGGCAGCGATTCGCGGGCCTGCTTCGAGCAAGATGAAATCCTGGTCGCGCTGAATCAGATTCGCAGCTGCAGCCAGCCCGATCGGACCCGCCCCGATGATGGCGATGGGCAATGATTCGCGATTGTCGGCGCACGATGTCTTTGCTTCTGGCTGTTCGCAAATCGTCGTCGGTTGAGGCTCGCCGCAGCAGGAGGTCGCTGGGGCCGCGGGTTCACCGCAGCATTGGTTTTCGGTCGCGGTTGGGAGAGCTGGCGACGACGTCGGGCAAGATGGCCGAAAGACGTTGGCTTGTGGTTGGATGAAGTTGGCTTGTGGTTGGATGAAGTTGCGTTGATTGGGGAGCGATTGGTTCATGGTTTTCCTTTCCAAAAATGGCTTCTCATCAACAGAGACGAGCTGGTCATTGAAAAGACGCAGTGGACGATTCACATAACGCGAAAAAGCTGCGTCAGACGGTGGGGATCAAACCACGCAAGCAAGCATCGGCGCGATGCGATTTGGGCTTTGGTTGCCGCGTACTCTCCGCACGGTTTTCAAAGCGAAAACGGAGAGTTTTGCGGTGTAATGCCGGCATCTGCCAAGTCGCTGTTCTGCAAACGATGTGAATTCGATACGGTTAACCTCCTACACATCGCGTGTTTCGACAGAACGGAATCGCGATGTTGCTCGAACTGCTCTTGAGCAGTTTTGTTTCGAGCCAGCCCGTCCGCCCTGGCCTTGCATCCGACGAAGCTTGGGCCGCCTCAATGGATCGATTCGGCAGCGCTTGAGACTTTTGGACCTCATGGGTTCAGCTCTGCACCATGTCGTTCCATTGGCGACCGATTACCTAAGAAAGAATTCTTCGATGACCTGGAATGCCGCGCTTCTGGCCATTTTTCTTGGCCCTCAGATTGGTCAGGCAGGCATCGAAGACCATGCCTTCAAGCTGGCAATGAAGACCAGTCAGGTTGTCAGTGCGATGAGACCTCATCCGGCATCATTCACAACCAATGGGCAATGGGACCGAGAAAAGTACCTGGCGTATTGGTGGGCCCAGAGGCAGTTTCAAAGACCGATTTGGCGATGGCATGAAGAGCGATCCCGCGAGAGCGACCGAAGGCTGCGAGAAAACATTGCGACAATGATGTCGGCACTGGAAAGTCAGTGAGCAGGAAGCCAATCCCACCACATTCGCCAAGAGAGGTCAACGAGGCGTCAACCAAAACTAGAGATACCGTCAAGAACGGCAAAAGAAAATCGGGGCGACACGATTCGAACGTGCGACCTTCTGGTCCCAAACCAGACGCTCTGCCAGGCTGAGCTACGCCCCGATAAAGCAGATTCTGGACGCGTTGAAATGTCAGTGAGAGACATTCGCGTCCGAGAAGGCGAGAGATTAGCGAACGATTCGATTTCTTGAAAGTCCACTTCGGATTCGAGCCACGGAATTTTTCGGCGGCTCGGAATCAACTCGCACTTCTTCGATTCACTGTTGTTGTTGCTGTGCGATTGGTTCGCCGGTTCCCAGTTGGGCGAGCACCTGCAAAATGCCGTTCAGGTGAGCCATTCGGGGGCCAAAGCGATCGATGAATTCGTTCAGCATGTATTCGCCTTCGACCAAGTGATCGCCGGAATCGTCGATTTCTTCGGTCAGCGTTTGCAGGAATTCGGTTTGCACTTCGCTGAGTGTTTCAGCGGCTCGGCGGCAGGCTCGCGACAATTGCGGGTTGGCGTCTTTCCACTGCTGCAATTCGCCAGCACGTTGTTTGTGCATGGCCGCATTTTGCTGAACCAATTCGGTCAGCAATTTGGTTTGTTGCTGCTGGCTGACGACCAATTGACGCAGCAACCCGACCGTCAGTTCCTCGTTGGAAACCGGCACTCCAGCGTCTGATTCGGCAGACACATCAATGCGAAAAACGGGCGATGTGGGGTTGTCGTCGTAGGACATAAGCAATGATTCCGATTCGGGTCCGATGGGGTCGTGTCCGATGATGCCCCGAGTATAACCACGCCGAAAAATGTTTGTCGAGCAAATCGTTATTTTCGGCTTGGTGCCGGTTCAGCAGGCAACGTTTGAACACGATCGTGCGTGTCCCGGCGAGTCTAACGACTCACCGGGATGAATCAGGCACGAACAGAAAGCGGCAAGCGGAATTGGGCAAGAACAACTGTGTGGTCGAGTGGTTGCCCGTTCACCGTTGGTCTATTTCGAGGTGTGCAAAAACGTTTTCCAGGACGCATAACGAGGGGCGTCCATGGAATGAGTCATCAACGGGTTGAACCGTGGCTTGACCGGCCGCGACAGCAGCTTCATGCGGGCCTGTTGCGGCGTGCGC
>NZ_JBICHO010000391.1:0-3359 GCF_043100905.1 Rhodopirellula sp. JB055
AGTGCATCAATTCATTGCCCAATCCCGGCGCCGAATAAAACTCGCAAGCAACACTTAGATCCGCCGCCCGGTAGCCGGTTTCTTCCGTTAATTCGCGAGCAGCCGTCACCAAAACCTCTTCGCCGGGATCACGCGTTCCCGCCGGCAACTCCAGCAGAGTTTCCCCCACCGCGGGACGCTCGTTTTCGATCATCACCACGGTGTCGTCGTCGACCAACGGGAGCAGGACCACCGCACCGGGATGCTGAATGAATTCGCGCCGATAGGACTTGCCATCTCGACCGGGGAGATCGATTCCGATGACATCAAAACGACTACCTCGCAACAGCAATTCTGGCTCAGCCATCAAGACAAACTCCGACGCGGCATCAATTCCGCAGGACAGAATGAAACGTAAAATGTCTACAACAAAACAAACCTTCGTGGGTCCATCGACACGATAGGCAACGAGAGCGAAACCAGCAACGAAGGCAACGAATGTTCCGGCTACGCTTACAGACCAAGCTCAAAAACCGCAGATCGGTCCCCCCGAATGTGGCAACGGGTTTCATCCTGAGTATGATACGCGAATGAACACTTCACCCTCTCCGATCCAGTCGTCACTCGCTGCGTCAGCGTCGATCGCCCCAGGTTTAGCGGCTGGTTTCCAGACACCCGAACCTCATCCAAGCCCGCAATCATCGGGTCCCAATCACCTCGAAGAAATTTCGGTGGTGATCCCGGCGATGAACGAGGAAGCCTCGCTGGCGGAACTCCATGAACGGATCACGCAAGTCTGCGCGGAGCAAAACGTACGCGTCCAAATCGTCTTTGTCGACGATGGCTCGACGGACCAAACGTGGGAGAAGATGGTCGAGCTTTGCGGCACCGCTTCGAATCACTCGCATTCGACCTGTGCCTTGCGTTTGCGTCGCAACTTCGGCAAAGCGGCTGCGCTCAGTGCCGGCTTCTCGGTCGCTCGCGGCGTGATCGTGTTCACGATGGATGCAGATCTTCAGGACGATCCCACTGAGATTCCACGTTTCCTTGAGAAGATCCAAGGCGGCTTGGATGTCGTCAGCGGTTGGAAACAAACTCGCCACGATCCTTGGCACAAAGTCCTGCCCAGCCGAGTCTTCAACGCCTTGGTCAGCTCACTGACGGGTGTTCGCTTGCACGATCATAACTGCGGCTTCAAAGCCTATCGCCGAGAAGTCTTGTCGGAAGTCGACCTGTACGGCGAACGCCATCGTTTCATCCCAGTGCTCGCCTCCGCGCGTGGTTTTCGCGTGGGTGAAATCGTGGTCCAGCACCACGCGCGGCAACATGGTGTGTCCAAATACGGCGTTTCGCGATTGGTCAAAGGCTTCCTGGACTTGCTCAGCATCCACCTGGTGACCGGTTATGGCCGTCGACCGCTGCACTTGATCGGCACCGCTGGTTTGCTGTGCTTCGCGGTGGGCTCAGTCGGGATGACTTACTTGAGCGTCAAATGGGTTTGGTCGCGGATGGGCGACGGCGAAGTCCTGCACCTCCACTCCACTGCGATTTTTTACTACTGCATTTTAGCCGTGTTGCTGGGTGCTCAATGCGTCCTGGCTGGATTGCTGGCCGAGTTGGTGATCTCTGTCGCTGCGGCTCGCGACCGCCGAGAAGCAATGAACTCGAGCGTGTCTTCCCTACTCGCTCCCACGAACTCTGCAGATGGTTCTCCGTTGGTCCCCAATGCATCGGGATACAGCATCTCGGACTGGGCCGGCCTAGCCGAATCCAACCAACCATCGCCTTCGTCACCTGACGCTGATTCGACGGGGCCGATTCACGATGCGTAAACACGAGATCCCGCGACAACATCGGCGCAACACGTACGCGATCATGATCGTTGCAACGCTGGCAATTGTTGCTGGCCGCATTGCAGTCGTCTCTAGCAAAGAAGGCGACACGGCGTTCCTCAGTGCAAACGACCGAAGCCGTTGGTGCACCGTTGCCTCTGGGTTTTAAGTGGGAACCTTTGCCATCGACCGGCGTTTTTCGTTTCGGGCCGATGATGGCAAACGCCGGCCATGGAACACGATCGACAAAGTCCGCCACGTTGGTTCCGATGGTCAATTGCATTACTCCAGCAGCAAACCCACGCTGCTGGTGACCATGGTGGCCGGTGTTTACGGCGTGGTGCATCACACCACCGGACTGACGATGACGGAACAACCGATCTATGTGCCTCGGCTGCTGTTGCTGTTGATCAACCTGCCGGTGCTGGCGGTGTTCTTGGTGACAATGGCATTGACGGTCGAGTTGATCGGCGCCTCCGATTACGCACGCCGGATGGGCGTCGCGGCAGCTTGCTTTGGAACCATGATGGTGCCCTTTGCGATCTCGCTCAACAATCATCTGTTTGCCGCCGCGGCGACATCGCTGACCCTATGGCTGTATCTTCGTGCGGCGGAAAAGATGACAGATTCCTTTTCAGGGATCACCTACCATCCCAAGTTCACCCCTTGGGTGATCGCAGGAGCCTCCGCCGCTTTCGCGGTTGCGTGGGAATTGCCGGCTCTGTCGATGCTGGCCCTTTGGGCGGTGCTGTTCGGCTGGATGAATCCCCGGTCCATCCCCGGTTTTTCACTGGGAGCCGGTGTTGTCTTGCTTGGCATTGTCGGCACCAATCAATGGGCGCATGGAAGTTTACGAACACCGTACGCTCACCGAAGCGCCGGCGAACAAATCGAGACAGTCGAGCTACCCGCAGACGCGGCAACCGACCAAATCGAGGTGGCGTTGTCGCACAGCAACACGCTTCAAACGGCCGATCAGATCAGCCTTCGTGAATTGGCAGAGGGCGGTTACGAAGTCATCGCCGAACATTCGCGAGCATCGGAGGCCCCCGAACAGGCTCAATACAAACTGGCTCGAACCGGCGGCGGCTGGGCGTTGTTCGTTTGGGATGACTGGTACGACTACCCCGGCAGCTACTGGCGAACGGGGCAACGACGCGGTGTCGATTTGGGCGAACCGAGCCGCATTGTCTACCTGTTTCACGCAACGCTCGGTTACTACGGAATCTTCTCAATCACTCCGCTGTGGTTTCTCGTGCCGGTTGGAATGGTCGCGGGATGCCGCCATGGGCCTGGCTACATGCGGCGCCTGTCCGCTTCCATCGCATTGGCGAGTTTGGTTTGCCTCGTGTTTTACGTCGCTCGGCCAGAAATTGACCGTAACTACGGCGGCGTCAGCGTTTGTTTCCGCTGGATGCTCTGGTTTGCCCCCCTGTGGCTCTACAGCTTGGTTCCGGAACTGAGTTCGCTGAGCGAAAAGATTCAGGGTCGGTGTTTCACGCTCGTTCTGCTAGGGGCCAGCGTCTTCTCGGTATCCACCAGCCTGTC
>NZ_JBICHO010000392.1:0-6805 GCF_043100905.1 Rhodopirellula sp. JB055
ATCAACGGCGTGGACGATCCTGTCACCATTCTGCCAGGTACTGACTTGAAGGTGGTTCGCGGACCGTTTCGTGGCGACATCGATTTGAAACACCAAGAACTGACCATGTTCGTTGGCGATCTGTATGCCGGCCGTTTCAAAATTGCAGTCGGAAGCGATCCAACGCCTCAACCGGGTTCCTACACGATCCAGGAAAAGCAGTCCGCCAAAACATACTACGACATGTCCGGCAACCCAGTCCCACCGGGAAGCCCACGCAATCCTTATGGGTCGATGTGGATTGATCTGGGATCCGGTTTGAGTATCCACGGAAGCCCGGATCCAAACGCTCCGACCGACAAAGGATGCATCAGCGTTGCAGGCAACTACTCACGAGATGTTTTCGGAATCTTGTCCGAAGGATCCTCTGTGACGATCCGCTGATTCAACGCGGCCCACGCCGGCTCTTCCCGGAGCATTTCAAAACGAAGACCGATTGCGATCGGACCAGCGTGGTGTCGCATCACGCTACGCGCCCGATCATTCCGCGCACCTGATCACGCGACACAGCAGAAACCTCCGATTCGAAACACGAACTGAGCGGCCACTAACTGGCTGGTGATTGAGTCAGCCGGAACGCGATCGCGTCCGGTTCGTCTCCAATAACCGCGGTCTAAGCACGTGAGCGGGAGTCATTGGGCTTGATCACGTAGCGGCGTCTCTCCAAGACGCTGTCATTTGCGAGTCTCAGAGAGACTCGCCTTCGTGAGGTTCTACCCGATCATTCCTGCCGAACTGCTTAGCGCCCAATCGCACTTACTTCACCCTCCCTCAGGTAGGCTGAAGTAAGTGCCATTCGGTCAGCGCGTCGGCCGATCCTTCGATCTGAAAAAGTCCTAAATCAACTGCCTGCTAAG
Organism: Rhodopirellula sp. JB055; assembly: GCF_043100905.1. Classification (NCBI taxonomy): domain Bacteria; kingdom Pseudomonadati; phylum Planctomycetota; class Planctomycetia; order Pirellulales; family Pirellulaceae; genus Rhodopirellula; species Rhodopirellula sp. JB055. The sequence goes on from NZ_JBICHO010000392.1 coordinate 897, forward strand.
TTCGACGATCCAGTCGCATCATGGCAGCCAGTTCAACCAAGTGGCGTAGCGAATCGCAGTGAGCCGTGTAATGCAAACGCGGCCGCAACTTGTCACTCAATGCACGGCCGCCGATCAACAGCGGCACATCTTCGCCAAGCGATTCCGCCAATTTGTTCTGAGCGGCAACAAACATCCCCGGTTCGCTGACCGATGAAATGCTCATCCACACCATCTGTGGATCATAGTCGTGAGCCGCCTGCACGAAACTTTCCATCGGCAGGTCGTTGCCCAAACTCGTCGCGTTCCAACCGACCTCTCGCAACGCCAATTCCACCAACATGGTCGGCAACTGATACGGGTCTCCTTCGGGAGCCCCACCAATCGCGACGGGAGCCGAAGATGACGGTTCGGGAATCTCTGAACGCAGTTCGTAGATCAGACGCATCGCGATGTCGCATCCCCGACGCTCTTGATAGACGTCCAACGCATTGCAATCCCAGGCCTCGCCGAACCCGTGCATCGCATCTGTGATCAGCGATTCCGCAGCCTCGCTGCGTGTCGCCCCCATCCCAATCTTCTTCGCCAACAATTCACGACAACACGTCTCATCGCCATCCGCCAGCGCATCTCGAAACCGCTGGTTCAAAGGATCATCGTGGCCTTCAATGCGAGTAGTCCGCTGAGGTGACAACTGTGGCAAACCCAACAATTCGGGACGCAGCAGGCATCGATCGTTCGCACAGACGAATGCTTGCAAAGCGTCCAATGTGATCCGGCGATGACCACCCGCCGTCTTGACCACGGGAATCGTGCCTTTGTCACACCAGCGTTTCACCGATGACTCGCTGACTTCCATCGCAGCGGCAATTTGCTTCGGTGAAAATTGGGGCTGACGAGCTGCCACGGCAAACGAAGGGAGTTTGAGAAGCGAATGCGGTCTGAACGTTTCATGAAAGAACTGAACGTTTTAAGCGCCGCGTGGGAACGTTGCCAGTGTAATCGATTGACAATGGATGACCTGAACGGGGCACATTTCTCACTGTCCTGGTTCGGAAAACACCTCAGATGATCGATTTCCGACCACACATTGGCAGACTTTCTTTTCCTCACTTTCAAACAATTCGCTTGCCAGCGCCTCCGCCGATCGCTATACAAGTGAACGTTGTGACCGTTTCTTAAAACCAAAACGTTCACACCAGAATTCCGTTCGGCACGTGAGTTGCGGAACACGCGACGCAATGTCCATTGGGTTGGAAGAGAACGTTGGCTCGAAAATGCCGCTTGGCAGCTTCCTTTGTCAGCACTTCCTGACTGACCCGCGATTTAGCTAACAGCCATCCAGCCCAGCCATTCGAGAAGGTCGAAACATGCCTGCCCTCACCGCATCCTCCGTCCCTGCCCGTCGTCCCGCATGGCTCCAGTCCGCTGAATTGGCCCAGGCAGTGACGGAGGTCCAACCGCTGCTTTCGGACCACTCCGAAACGGACCACAAGACACTGCGAAAGCTGACCCGACGTCGCTTGCGAGAGGAGATCGATTTCATCTCCAACGATCGATTCACGACCGTCCGTGAAGGCAAGCGAATCTTTTCCCAACCACTGGGACTGGCTCCCCGCGAAACCTCATTGGGAATCGCGGCGATTCGCCGTAGCGGGGTCGACCTCCCGATTCACCTTGGGCGGTTGTGCGAGGCTCCGCTGCTCAAGCCCGAACAAGAGAAGATGTTGTTCGAGCGAATGAATTACCTTTTGCAGCAAGCCGCGATCCATCGCAGCGTCTTGAACCCCGAACGTCCATCGCGTCATCGCCTGGAGTTGATCGAGTTGCTGATCGCATTGGCAGACTGGCACCGCGATCGAATCGTGGAGGCCAACTTGCGATTGGTGTTCTCAATCGTGAAGAAGTTCGTCAATCCGAACAACACGTTTGATGACTTGCTCAGCGACGGGATCGTCGGTTTGATCCGTGCCGTCGAAAAGTTTGACTTTGACCGCGGATTCCGATTCAGCACCTACGCCACGCAAGTCGTCCGACGAAATTCCTACCGAACGGTGGTATCGAACCAACAAGAACGTCAGAAAGTCCAAGGGGGACTGCAGGACATGGACATCGATGTTAGCGAAGAAGAACGTTCATCAGCAATCAGCGAGAAGAGATGGCATGAATTGCGAAGCCGACTGAGCGTGATGTTGGGCGATTTGGATCGTCGCGAAAAATTCATCATTCGTGCTCGGTTCTCGCTCGGCCCGCATCGTAAAGTCCACACACTGCAATCGTTGGCCGATCGTCTCGGTGTTTCCAAGGAACGTGTCCGGCAATTGGAACGTCGTGCGATGGACAAACTGCGAGCCATGGCGGGCAACGTTGAACTCGCGGAGCTGGAAGCCTGATCCCGCGTGTCGCTTCCAACCAACCAAGACGGCCAGCGAGACCCCAACTCGGATCCCACCGTTGAATCGCCGGGCGGCACGAACGTTTGCGTCCCCGCGGAACTTCCCGATGAGTGCCAACCTCAACCGGGAACCGAACACTATGAAGCAAACGTCGACCTGCCCGTCAGCATCGATGAGGCGTTCGCCTATCACACTCGCCCTGGTTGTCTCAACCGGCTGACCCCGCCATGGGAACACGTCAACCTGGAACACTCCGATCAGTCATTGTTGCCGGGCAGCCGAGTGGTTCTGAAAACAAAAATCGCTGGGATTCCGGTTCGATGGCGAGCCCGACACGTCTGGTACGATCCTCCCCATGGCTTCGCCGACGTGCAAGATTCCGGCCCGTTCAAACGTTGGTTTCACCAGCATCGATTCGAACCGCTCGGTGACACCCGTTCCCAATTGACCGACGCAATCGAGTACAAATTGCCAGCCGGATTCGCGGGCAAGGTGCTTGGCAGTGCAAAGGCCCGCCGGACCATCGAAGCGATGTTCGCGTATCGCCACCGAGTCACCCAGGACGATTTGCAAATGTTGGCTGATTACCCCATGTCTCCAAAAACCATCGCCGTTTCCGGCGCCAGCGGTTTGGTCGGTGGCGGCTTGTGCACGCTGCTGAGTTTGCTGGGACACAAAGTCATCTCGATCACACGGGATGAACATGGAACCGAAGATGAACACGGCAACCCAACCAGCATCGCTGCCTGGGGAAGTCCGCCCGAGATCGAAAAGTTTGAATCGGTGGACGTGGTCGTGCACCTGGCAGGAAAATCCGTCGCGGGAAAACGCTGGACGTCAGAAGTCAAACAACAAATCCGCGACAGCCGTGTTGAGAAAACCCGTGCCCTCTGTGAAGGCCTGGCCAAACTGCAACAGAAGCCCGCGGTTCTGATCTGTGCCTCCGCAACTGGGATCTACGGTGACCGCGATGAGGAAATCCTGACCGAATCGTCCTCCAGCGGCGATGACTTTTTGGCGGACGTCGCCGGCGAGTGGGAAGACGCCTGCCAACCCGCTCGCGATGCTGGCATCCGAGTCGTCAACACGCGATTTGGAATGGTGCTTTCGCCACAGGGCGGCGCCCTCGAGCAGATGTTGCTTCCCGCGAAAATGCTGGGCGGACGATTGGGCAATGGCAACCAATGGTGGTCCTGGATCGCCTTGGACGATGTGCTTGGGGCGATCGTTCACTGCATTCACCACGATCAGATCTCCGGTCCAGTCAACTTCGTCGCGCCAGCTCCTATCCGGAACCGTGACTTTGCGAAAACGTTGGGCGAGGTGCTTCATCGGCCTGCGATCTTTCCCGCGCCCAAGTTTGCCCTTCGCTTGGCCCTTGGTGAAATGGCCGAGGTCTTGCTGCTGGCCAGTTCGCGAGTCATCCCCGAGCGACTGCAGCAAACCGGGTACACGTTTCGCTATCCCGACCTGCAAGATTGCTTGCGGTCACTGCTTGGAAAAGACACCAAGCCATCCGAAACGGACGGTTCATGAGCGGCAACCTCCTGTTTCTGTTGAACGCACTGTCGACCTGGTACATGGTCGGCCTGATTTGGATGGTGCAGTTGGTGCACTACAAAATGTTCAACCGCGTCGGCGAAGACGTCTTCGCCCGTTACGCAACCGAGCACGCACGACGAATCACGCCAATTGTCGCCGTCCCAATGCTGATTGAAATCGCGACCGCAGTCGGTTTGCTGTTTTCACGTCCTGGCGACCTTTCGTTGACCTGGTCAGTGGTGGGTCTTGGTTTGCTCGGCGTCATCTGGTTGAGCACCGCGGCACTTCAAGTCCCCGCGCACGGCAAATTGGCGTCTGGTTTTCAATCCGACGTTCACGCGAGCCTGGTGGCGACCAATTGGATCCGAACAATCGCTTGGTCAATACGAGGTGCACTGGTGGGATGGGCATTTTGGACTTTGCTTCCGGCAACAGGTTGAGACGGAACGGTCGGGCCGGGACCAGATCAGCACCGGCCCATACGAGTGTCGAGCGGATTGAATTCGGTTAAGATGGGGCGTCGGCGAAGGACAACTTCGCCGCCGTTACCCTCCATCTCCCTCCCCATCCCCACCCTCACTGTCTGTATGTCCCAAAAAACATTTGGATCGCTGCTGCTCGCGATCACAGTTTGCCTCGGCACACTCAGTTCCACCTCCCCGATTCAAGGCGACCAACCGGTTCAACTGATTTTTGACACCGATCTTGGAAACGATGTCGACGATGCGTTGGCGATGGGGGTCATCCATGCCTTGCAGTCACGTGGCGAGTGCGAATTGCTGGCCGTGACGATCACAAAAGACCACGAGTTGGCAGCCGCTTTCGCGGACGCGATCAACACCTTCTACGGCCGCGGCGACATTCCAATCGGAGTCTGCCGCAGCGACGTCACCAACGGCCAGGGACGCTTCAACGGCTTGGCCGCGATTCAAGATGACGGGAAAGACCGTTTCCCACATGACCTGCGAAGCGGCAAGGATGCCCCTGACGCCGTGGATGTCCTGCGCCAAACGCTGGCAAAAGCAGAAGACAACAGCGTCGTGATCGCACAAGTTGGGTTCTCAACCAACCTTGCCAACCTGCTGGATTCACCAGCCGATGATATCAGTCCTTTGTCCGGAAAAGACCTGGTCAAAAAGAAGGTTCAACGTCTTAGTGTGATGGCCGGCGCCTTTGAAAAAATCATGAACAACAAAGGTCAACCTTACGACCACAAGGAATACAACGTCATCAAAGACATTCCCGCCGCACAAAAGATTGCCAAGGAATGGCCAACCCCCATTTTGTGGAGTGGTTATGAGATTGGGATTGCACTTCGCTATCCGCATGAAAGCATCGAGCAAGATTACAGCTATGTTGAACACCATCCTTTGGCAGAAGCCTACATTGCCTACAATCCGCCGCCCCACGATCGTCCCACTTGGGACCTGACGTGTGTCTTGCAATTGGTTCGCCCGGATCGTGATTATTTCGGTTTGACATCTGTTGGCAAAGTCACTGTCGCCGATGACGGTTTGACAACCTTTCAGGAAGACAGCAATGGTCGCGACCAGTACTTCACGCTGACTGACGAACAGATCACAAGAACACTGGAAGCACTTCAATTGCTTTCCAGCGAACCTCCCCACGCGGTTCGTTAAGTGACGCACCAAGCCGAAACGCCGTTTTGGTCGCGGGCGAGCTCACCAAGCCTGGCTGGGCTTCGTTGCCTTGTCCGCAACAACAATCGCCGAGCGAATGCCAAAACGGCGAAAGGATCCCGACGCGCATGAACCTCCACTTGATTTCGCTTCGGTGCGACCATTGTGGTGCGCCGATCGACGTGAAGGCGAAAGCCAAGTTCGTGACGTGTGGTTTCTGCCATGCAAGCCTGGCGATTCACCACACCGGTTCGTCGTACTCCACCGAACTCGTTGAAGAATTGAAAGAGACGACGGATGCGTTGGTCAAAGACGTCGCGCAAATCAAACACAACGCGGCCCTGGATCGCTT
>NZ_JBICHO010000393.1:0-3172 GCF_043100905.1 Rhodopirellula sp. JB055
CATCTATTCGCCGGACTTGGGCAAGACATGGGCCCAATACGACCTCAAAGAATTCGGCCAAAGAAGTGCAATCCGGTTCCACAAGAAAAACAGCGACGGTTGGTTGCGAGTCGACTTGAGGAAGGGCTGGATTGAACGCGGCGAAGTCCTGTTCATCAAACCCAAACCCATTTGACGCCGTTCCGGAAGAATTTTCCTGCATCCGAACCACACGAGCGAAACCGATCACATGGGATTCAAACCTTCCCACCGCACCATGGCGAGAACTGCCTTTGCGCTGCTCCTCTCATTCACACTCGCTTGGCCGATGGATGCCCATGCGCAAACCGACATCGTGACGTTTGATTCCGTTCCCGACAAACGTGATTCGATCAATGCCGATGAACCAACCGTGGAATCGTTTTCTGCCAAACAAGCTGCGATCTATCTCGACCGTGCGTCGCTGACCTGGCAGAAAGAAAAGAAGTGTGTGACCTGCCACACCAACATGCCCTACATGTTCGCTCGTCCCGCGCTAACAGCGGTGCAAAAGGATTCCGGCGAAGTCCGTGAGTTCTTTGAACGGTACCGAACCGAGCGTTGGAAGAAGAAGCTCCCCACGGAAGGACAAGGATTCTGGGTGATCGTCGTGGCTGCCGGGTTGACGTTCAACGACATGCAAACGACCGGGCACCTCAGCCCGATCACGCGCGATGTGCTGGACTTTTTATGGACCACGCAACGAACCGATGGCGGATGGGACTGGCCCGATTGCGACTACGCCCCCATGGAGATCGATGACCACTTTGGAGACACGCTGGCGGCGCTGACCATTGGCATCGCACCGGACGAGTACGCGGAAACAAAAGCCGCGAAGGCGGGCATTGCGAAGTTGCGAACCTACTTCAATAACAATCCGCCAAAATCGCTGCACCATCGCGCCATGATCGCATGGTGTGCCAAGCGAATCGACGGCCTCATGACTGCGGACGAGCGCCGAAGAACCGTGGAGGAATTGCTCGCGAAACAGTTGCCGGACGGAGGCTGGTCCACTGCCGGTTTCTTGACCGATTGGAAAGACTTGGAACGCAACGATGGCGAACCGCTCGACACACAAACCAGCGACGGATACGGAACCGGATTGGTGATTGTGATCAGCCGCGAACTAGGGATTCCCCCCGGCGATCAACGCTTGCAGAAGGGGATTCAATGGTTGCTCACCAACCAGCGTGAAAGTGGAAAGTGGTTCACTCGTTCGCCCGTCAACGACGCCGGCAACTTAATCTCCAACACAGGAACCGCCTACGCGATCCTCGCACTCCAAAGCTGCGGTGTGCTCCCCGGATGGCCATTTGACACAGAAGGGAAAGCAACGGATCCCGGAATTGAGTGACGCCATCTCGAGGGGCACTGTTGCCGCGTCGCTGCTTCACCTGGACCGCCTGTCTTTTGACTGCCAAGACTCGCCGGACTCAGCTAGCCGGATGGCGGCGATTGGCTTTACACTGACCCAGCCTTTGATGCCGCGGCAACTTTCGATCAGAGGCAGACTGTGTTGCCGCCCGTTCCGTGTTTGATTGCAATGATTCGATGGACATTGACCAACTGAAGTACTTTCAAAGCGTGGCGGAGACGAAAAGCTTCACCGAAGCAGCGGCGCGGATGAACTTGTCGCAACCGGCACTGAGTCGTTCGATCCAGCGCCTCGAGGAAGAGTTTGGACAACCATTCTTTGAACGGAAACCTCGTTCCGTTGAATTGACTGACGCGGGCCTTCGGTTCCAACGCAGCGCCACGCAGATTCTTCGCATCATCGAAGACACGCGCGCGGAAATCACCGACGACGGCGAAACCGGCAAACTTCGAATCGGAGCGATTCCCACCATCGCTCCCTATTTCCTCCCGGATTTGCTGAAGCAATTTTCCGATGCGTTTCCGAGTTCCCAGTTGATCGTTCATGAGAACACCACCAACGAACTGCTGAAGGGAATCAAGCAGGGCGAAATCGATCTGGCAATCTTGGCGGAACCGATCAACGAAAAATATGTCGAGGTGGTACCGCTGATGGAAGAAGAACTGTGCTTGGTTCTTCCACCGAATCATCCGCTGTGCGAGGAAAACGGAATTCGTCTCGAAGATGTGGAAGAAGAACCATTTGTGATGCTCGGCGAAGCTCATTGCCTGTCGGAAAACATCCATTCGTTCTGTCGCAAGCGTTCGATCTTGCCCGTGGCGGTGGAACGAGCCAATCAATTGGCGACCGTTCAAGAATTGGTGTCTCTGTCACATGGAATCTCGATGATCCCCGAAATGGCTCGACGCCTGGATCGAAGCAAACGTCGCGTCTACCGGTCGTTTGCGAGCCCCGTTCCAACACGAACGATTGTCTGTGTGACCAACCCGTACCGTTTTCAAAGCCGACTGTTCGCGGAGTTTCGAAAACGTTTGTGCGAGTACGCGAAACAATTTTAGCTCCAACCGTCTTACACCCGTCGTAGAGAAGGATCGAGCCTCTTGATGAAGGAACAGAAGCGTGACTGCCGCACCTGAGATTTCAGTGGTGATTCCACTTCCTGATGATCGAGGACATCTGCTCGATTGTTTGAAAGGTTTCACGCAACAAGAGATGGACGTGCCCTATGAGGTGATCGTTGCCGCGACTGATGGAGACGCTCGCGGCTTGAAAGAGCTGTTGAATCAATTTCCAAGCGTACGTTGCGTTCAACAGCCTGGATTGAATGTGAACGCGTTGTACAACTTGGCGGCTTCGGCCGCGCGAGGCACATACTTGTATCTCACCGAATCGCACTGTATTCCGCAGCGAAATTGTCTAAGTCAGATTTATGAACTCGCTCACCGAGAACAAGTGCCGGCCGCTTGTAGTGCGAGCAACGGCGTGAATCAGAATCGCGTCGCAGAAGGAGAGCAGCGAATCTTCGAAGAAGACTTCTTGAGTTGGATTGGCGATAAGAAGTGCAAGATTTCCGTTCGAGGCACATTGATATTGCGATCGATTTGGGAAGAGATCGGTGGGTTTCTACCCGAATACGGTCACTTTTCTGAGGTGATGATCGGCGCGAAGCTGGAATCGATGGGAGTTCGTTTCGCATATGCCGAGAAGTCGATCGTCTCTCATGTCAACCAAGTCTGCACCGACCAGCTACGATCCGATTTGATGGAGCATGGCGTCGAC
>NZ_JBICHO010000394.1:0-7931 GCF_043100905.1 Rhodopirellula sp. JB055
CCCAGTTGCAGTTTGTAACTGCTTGATGAGCATCAGTGCTTCTTTTCCATTCGCTTTGACTCTCCCGCTCAATTTCGGCTGATTGCCATAATCTATTAGCAGAACATCAAAGTCATTGATTTTGACTTCGACATTTGAGGCAATTGTTCTGCAACGCGAGACGAAGCTGACGAGGAACTACGCCAACACGTCGTCGCGAATTTTGGTGAGCAGTTCGATTGCGTCGCCAATTTCTGCTTTTTGTCGCGCCGGGTCTTCTGGAATTTCCCGTTCGATCGTCAGCGGACCGGCGTAGCCAATTTCCTTGAGTGTCTGCAGGTAAGTTTCCATGCCGACATCGCCCTTGCCCAGTGGGACTTCGCGACCAAACGTGACGCCTGGCTGATCGCTCCACAGGCCGTCTTTGCAGTGAACGCTACGGACGTGCGAGCCAACTTTGCGAAGCGCTTCGATTGGGTCGCCGGATCCGTACAAGATCATGTTGGCGGGGTCAAAGTTGATCTTCAGGTTGTCACGTTCGACCGTGTCGATGAAGGTCAGCAAGCCGTCCGCTGTTTCTTGCCCCGTTTCGAGGTGCAAGAATTGTTCGTTGGACCGACAATGATCACACAGTTGTTGGGTGACTTCGACGATGCCTTCGTAGTCCGCGTCAGCAGGATCGTGCGGAACAAACCCGATGTGCAACGCAACGCAGTCGACGCCCAATACGCGAGCGAAGTCGCTAATCTCCATCATTTCTTTCAGACGAGCCTGACGTGTCGCAGGCGGAACCAATCCTACCGTTTCGACGACGGTTGGGATGTCGGCGTAGCTTTCGCCATCGAACCCACCGAAGACGGCGGTGCACTGAACACCGTATTCATCCAATTGGGATTTGAATTTTTGAGCGGCTTCGGCGGTTCGGTTGTCAGCGTGCGGGGCGTGCAACTGAATCGTCGGCACTCCGAGTTCGCGAATGACCGGCCAAGCGACTCCTAGTCCCGCGTCGATGGAAGCGAATACACCAAGGGGCCAAGACGACATAAAACGGTCCTTTCAAAAAGAGAAGGTTGAGGAAGGGGCGGGACGTAATAGGGAAGCGAAGCGTGCTGCCGGGATCGAGGCAGCGATCGCGGAACCCTAGTCCATCAGGCCTTATCCGCCGAGCAGCACGCGAGCAACATTGATGTAGATCACGATGCCTAAGATATCAACTATTCCGGCCACAAAGGGGTTGCTCATCAAAGCTGGGTCCAAACCCATGCGTTTGAACAGGATTGGCAACGTGACTCCGCACATGCATCCACAGAAAATCACAGACAAAAGCGTGAACGGAATCACCAGAGCGGCCCACGCGGTCGGAGCGATTGCAAGTGCGACCAAGAAGCCAATCAGAGCGAGAAACCCACCCAAGAGCAGTGAAACGGCAAACTCGCGTGATAAAACCCGAGGCAAATCGCTGTTTTTGACTTCGCCACCGGTCATCGCAGTGATGACCAAGGTCGCCGATTGGCTGCCCGAGTTGCCACCGGCACTGATGATCAGCGGAATGAACCAAACCAACCAAGCAAATGCTGCGAGTTCGTCCTCGTAAGCACGCAGTGCAAACGCGGTCAGCAAAGCAGCGAAGAACAGAATCGTCAGCCAGATGCCACGCTTGTACGACAGTTTGAAAAGGCCGATTCGCAGAAAGTCATCTTCCAATGGCGCGACAGCGGCGATCCGTTGAGCGTCTTCGGTCAGTTCTTCTCGCACGACGTCGATGACGTCGTCGTGGGTGATGATGCCTAGCAGTTGGCGTCCCGAATCGACCACGGGAATGGCCAGCAAGTTGAACCGTTCGACTTTCTCGGCCACTGATTCTTGGTCTTCGCCGACGAGCGCGACGACGACGTCGGTTTCCATCAAATCGCCCAGCGTTTTGGTGGTGTTGCTGAGCGCAGAAACCAGTTGCCTCGCCGAGACGATGCCGCGAAGCAAGTTGTTGTCGTCGACAACATACAGGTAGTAGATCGTCTCCAGGTCGCTGGCCCGTCGCCCCAACTCTTCGAGTGCCTCGCGTGCGGTGAAGCGTTCGGCCAACTTGGCAACATCGGTCGTCATCAACGAACCGGCGGTGCCCTCCACGTAGGAACGCAACCGCTCGATGTCGCGTCGGTCGATGACCGGCAGCAACGGCAGAATTTTCGCGACCGTTTCCGCGGGCAGCGCGTGGATCAAGTCGACTCGGTCGTCCGGCGGGATTTCCTCGATCAACTCGGCGGTTTGCTCGGGTGGTTCCCGAGTCAGCATGTGGAGCTTTCGATCTTCTTCGAAGTAGCCGAAAATCTCTGCTCGCCGGTAGGGCTCCGCATATTGCAGCACCGCCCAGACTTCCGCGTCTTCCAACCCCTCCATGAACTCCGCCGTTCGGCCGGCGTTCAGCGTCACGCAGAACTCCCGTAGGTCAGTTTCCTGACCGAGTTGCAGCATTTCGCGAAGTTCGGGCAGGAAGAGAGTGTTGACCATGAGGACCTCAAGAGGTTGAGTTCACGATGGAACCACCGCGTTTCCGATTCCGTGACACGGTTGTCGAACGTTGCTTGGTCAGTTGTTGACCCGTTCGACGTATTCGTTGTTGACGGTGTTGATCTTGATCACGTTGCCTTCTTTGATGAATCCAGGAACGTTGAACTCAGCGCCGGTTTCGACCATTGCAGGCTTGGTGACGTTGGTGGCCGTGTCGCCCTTGGTGCCCGGACCACATTCGGTGACTTCCAACTGAACGTGCTGGGGTGGTTCGACGATGATTGCCGCGCCGTTGTACAGCGTCATCGAGCACTCGGTGCCGTCCTTGAGGTACTTCCAGATGTCGCCAGCGACTTCGTTGGGGACTTCGTACTGTTCGAACGTGGTGCCGTCCATGAACACGTAGTCTTGGCCTTGGCGATACAAGAACTGCACGGAGGTGGTTTCCACGTCGGCAGCTTCCAACGAGTCGCCGCCTTTGTAAGTTCGGTCGAGCGTGGTGCCGCGAATCAAGTTCTTCATCTTGCACTTGTACATCGCGTTGCCCTTGCCGGGTTTGACGAAGTTCATTTCGGTTATCAAATAAGGTTCGCCGTCGATTTGAACCTTCAGTCCTTTGCGAAAATCGCTGGTGTTGTACGTTGCCACGGTGGGCTCCACTATCAATCGGAAAAGCCAAACGGAAAAATCAGTGAACCGAGTCCTGGGAGGAAACGATCGTGCGGGCAGTTTAACGGTCAAAACCGAATTTGTCCCGGTGGGGGAACCGCCCCAAAACAAAGGTTCAGGCGATGTTTTTAGCCAAAAAAGCGATGAGTTGAATCGAGAGTCCTTGCAAATCACAACACAACCCGAAACCGCGAATTGGCGAGGCTCGATGAAGCGGGCGATTCGCTCGGTGGGAGAATTACGCCAGCACCTGAATTTGGGCCCTCTCGCGGGTGATCCAGCCGATTCGGGAGTCGCCGAAGACCACGGTTTTCCTGTTTTTGTGCCGCTGGAATTTGCCGCCAGGATGAAGCCAGGCGATCCGCACGACCCGTTGCTTCGTCAGGTTTTGCCGTTGGCAGAGGAAGCGGATTCACCTGCCGGTTTCAACAGCGATCCGGTCGGCGATTTGCACGCGGCGGTCGCGCCGGGGTTGCTGCACAAATACCACGGCCGAGCTCTCGCGATCACGACGGGAGCGTGCGGGATTCACTGTCGATATTGCTTTCGTCGCGAATTCCCTTACAGCGAAAACAGCAGTCGTGGCGCGCATCTCGATTTGGCACTGAAGTACTTGCAGGAAAACGATTCCATCGAGGAAGTGTTGCTCAGCGGTGGCGATCCGCTGACGTTGACCGATGAATCCGTTGCCGAATTGATGCACCAGATCGAATCGATTCCGCACGTTCGGCGTCTTCGCTGGCACACTCGAATGCCGATCGTGATCCCCACGCGAGTGACGGATGCTTGGATCGGTCGAATGCGAGCGTCTCGATTGACGTCATGGGTTGTCGTGCATTGCAATCATCCGGCGGAACTGGATGACATAACCGGCGCCGCGCTGATGCGATTGGTCGATGCGGGGATTCCCGTGCTGAACCAAGCGGTCTTGTTGCGCGGTGTGAACGACGATGTGGAGGTGTTGGAATCGTTGTGCCGACGGCTGATCGATTTGCGAGTGATGCCGTACTACCTGCATCAACTGGACAAGGTTCGCGGGGCGGCACATTTCGAAGTGGATCAGGAACGTGGTCGCGCGCTGATCGGTCAGTTAGAATCGCGTTTGCCCGGTTTCGCCGTTCCGCGATTTGTGTGTGAACAAGCCGGCCAAGCATCCAAGACACGGCTTTGATGTGAGTTCGCTGGGGTGAGGCAATGCCAGTGCGTTCCGCTTGTGTTTTCTGGTCGATCGCCACTCATCGAGAATTGCATTGAACAAGCCGATCGCTGATTCGCCGATTCCCTCTGCCGCGACCTCCGACAGGGTTCCCAATCCGGTCGCCGCGTGGCTGCAATCGGGGATTGCTTCGGCGGTGAACGCCCTGCGATTCAATCCGGTCGCAGCGTTTCGAAACAACCCGGTGTTGCAGCGTGAATTGCTGGTCAACCTGCGAACGAACCGTTCGTTTCTGTTGCTGCTGGTTTACCAGTTGGTGTTGGCGGCGGTCACGTTGGTGGCTTGGCCAAGCGATGAGCGATTGGATCTCAGCCAGGACCCGCCATCGGCGCGTCGTTTGGTGGATTTGTTTTTCCTGGGCCAGTACGTGATTGCGTCGTTGATGGCCCCCAGTTTCGCTGCGGGAACCATTTCAGGTGAAAAGGAACGGCAGACGTATGAAATGCTGCTGGCCAGCCCGTTGAAACCCGGTGCGATTGTTCTGGGGAAATTGGTGGCCGCGCTGACGCATCTGGCGCTGCTGATTGTCGCGTCACTGCCGATCATCGTGCTGTTCTTGCCGCTGGGTGGAGTCAGTGTTTACGAGGTGGCGGCTGCGTATCTAGGGCTGTTTGTCTCGGTGGTGTTGTTTGGCGCGATCGGCGTGTTCTGCAGCAGCTACTTTTCCCGGACCAGCAATTCCTTGGTCGTCAGCTACTTGCTGATCTTGCCGTTGGTGATCGGCGGTGTGTTGATGTGGCAGATGTTGGCAGGCGATGGTTTGCTGCGGCTCAAGGTGGTTGTGCTGGTGGTGCCCGCGTTTGCTCTGGCGGCAGTCACGTTGATGTGTGCTGCGGCGGCATCACGAATGTTGTACCCGCCGGATGTGGGCAGTGAGGGCAAGGAAGTGGTTGACTTGGAACAAGAGGCCGCCGAAGCGGTCGGGTTGGTGATTCAGCCCGATCAGTTTCCGGATCGGTTGTTTGCCCCGCCTCGTCGCGAAACGTTGATGGCCGACGGTGCCAATCCGGTTTACGACAAAGAGATCCACGGCGAGATCTTCAGTCAGGGCACGTTGATGCTGCGGCTGGTGATTCAGATCAGCATCTTGCTTGCGATTCCGTTGATGGGGGTGTTGCTGTTTTGGCAGACGCCGCACGCGCCTTGGTTTGCGGTTTATGTGATCGTGTTCAACATGTTGGTTGGGCCTGTGTTCTTGGCTGGAACGATGACCAGCGAACGTGAGCGGCAGACGTTGGATTTGTTGCTGACGACGACGTTGTCGCCCTGGAAAATCTTCTGGGGCAAATTCATTGTTGGTTTTCGAGTTGCGTTTGTGTTGACGAGTTTCTTGGTGTGGCCAATGCTTTTGGGCGTGGGGCTGAACACCGACTTCTATTCGAGTTGGCCATTGATCGTGGGCATGTTCGCGATTCCCGTCATGGTCAGCATCGTCAACGCTGTGATCGCGATGACCGCGTCGGTTTATCAGGAACGCACATCGATGGCGTTGATGACGACGTACCTGACGTTGCTCGTGCTTTATGTGGTCCCGCCCGGAATGCGGGTGCTGGCGTCGACATTGGGTTTGTCAGCGAAGGTTCAGCAATGGACGGAATGGGCGGGGGTGGCCAGCCCATTCTCTGCATTGTTTTCGCTGCCGATGGGGCCGCTCTTGATGCGTAGCGAGGGGTCCTATGCGGGGCAGCCAGCGTTGGTGATCGGATATTTTATTTTCAGTTTGTTGGTGGTGGCATTGGCCGCCTGCATGATCGCTTGGAAACTGCGACCGAAGCATGCTTGAAGGTGGAAAGGGGCACAGGGGCACAGGGGCTCAGGGGCTCAGGGGAAGCGGGTGAGGTTCGAAAACGCTGGGCTCCGGAATGTCTCGCACCTTGCGGGAAACTCGCGAAAATGCCAGTCTACAGATCACGCGAATTCGCGATCGATCGTCCATCCCTTGTAACTTCTTGCAGCGATTTATGAGCCTCGTCACGACTCCATTTGGCCAAACCAAGAGTGGGAAACCGGTCCAAAAGATCACGCTGACCAATTCGCACGGGCATCGTGTTTCGGTCATGAACTGGGGCGCTTCGCTGCTAGAGGTCGAGGTGCCGGATCGTGATGGTAAGCTCGCGAATGTGAACATGGTGTTTGATTCGATCGACCGTTACCTGGACTCGCATCCTGGTTTTGGCAGCTCCATCGGTCGGTTCTGCAACCGCATTGGATTCGGCAAGTTCGAGATCGATGGAGAGGAGTTCCAGGTCACCGTCAATCATGGCAAGCACTGCTTGCATGGCGGCGAAGTCAACTTTTCACACAAATGGTGGGATGCCGATTTGGTTTCCGGGAAAGATGTCAACGGCAACCCGGAAGTCGGTGTTCGGTACAGTTTGGTCAGCCCCGATGGAGACGAAGGCTTTCCCGGCGAAGTCACGGTGACGGCGGAGTACCGTTGGAATGACGCCAGCGAGTTGACGATTGAGTTCACTGCAACCACGACGAAGCCGACCCATGTGAATTTGACCAATCACAGCTATTGGAATTTGACGGGGATTTCACCGGGCGACGGTGGAGCAAGCTCCGTTCACGATCACGTGGCGCTGCTGCATTGCAACGAAACGTTGGATGTGGACGACGATTTGATTCCGACCGGATCGACGTCATCGGTCGTGGGCACACCTTTTGATTTCTTGCATCCCGAAGCAATCGGCAAACGCATCGATCAGTTGCCAGCCACCAAGGGATACGACCATTGCTATGTGGTTGCGGGGGAACCTGGAACGCTTCGCCCAGCGGCTCGCGTGGTGGATCCCAAGACCGGCCGAACGCTCGAGATTGAAACGACCCAACCCGGTATGCAGCTTTACACCGGCAATCACCTGGGAGGCAACGCGTCGTCAGCGGGGCACAAATCGCACGAAGCGTTCTGCTTGGAAACGCAGCACTACCCCGACGCTTGCAATCACCCGAATTTCAAAAGCACGCTGCTGCGTCCCGGCGATACGCTGAAGGAAACGACCGTGCACCGATTTGGCGTGGAAGCGTAGCTGGGGGCGGGGATTGAAAAAGCGGCGTTGGTGTTTGTTCTTTCCTGCGCCCCAACGGGGCAGCTTTAGGATAGCCCCAGGAATCGCCTGGGGTTTCGTTACGGCGACTCCGGCACGAGCCCCAACGGGGGCGGCCCTACGAACGACTCGCTAAAACCCGCTAGGACCGCCCCCGTTGGGGCTTTGTATTCTTGGTCCCGCCACAACCCAGGGCGTTGCCCTGGGCTGGAATAGGACTGCCCCTTTGGGGCGAAGTCGCGGAGCAAAATCCTGCGAGTCCAAAGTGGTGTCAATCCTAAGCATTCAGCAACTGGGGCTGGCGGTGGGCTGCAAGCTCGTGAGGGGCGACACGGAAAATGCGGCTTTGGGGTGTTTGTTCTTTTCTACGCCCCAAAGGGGCAGCTCTAGGATAGCCCCAGGCATCGCCTGGGGTTTCGTTACGGCGACTCCGGCACGAGCCCCAACGGGGGCGGCCCTACGAACGACTCGCTAAAACCCGCTAGGACCGCCCCCGTTGGGGCTTTGTA
>NZ_JBICHO010000395.1:0-9395 GCF_043100905.1 Rhodopirellula sp. JB055
AGCTTTTTTGGGGGGACACTCTGCCAGGGGCGCCCCGTTGGGCCTCGCGATGGCGTTTTGAAGTTGCGCTTTTCTCACAACCCGACGCGTCAGCGAGGGACCCACCGGCTCGTTGCGGTGGCATGCGGTCCCTCGCTGACGCGTCGGGTTATGACAAACCCAATGCCTCACGCAAAAGCGCAACTTCAAAACGCGTCAGCGAGGCGAAGTCAACATCGTTTTTTCCTCGCTGACGCTTCCGGATTTGAGAAAAGCGCAACTTCAAAACGCGTCAGCCAGGCATTTCCCGCCCGATCGACGCGTCAGCGAGGCCCGCGCAGCAGACCCGACGGCCAAGATGGCGTCGCGCTGGTCCTTGCCACCAACCGATATGAAACGCTCGCGTTGACCGGAACTCAGCAGCAACAGTCGCCCGAGCAGCAATCGGAGGTGGTTGGCAATGAGATCGAGGCAGGTTTGTCCGAGTTGTCGCTGGAGTAGACCGCGAAATGATCGACGATCGTTTCACGCGAAGCCGCCTCGGCGAGTTCATCGGTGCAGACTTCGCCTCGCGTGTACATGCGACCGGCGTCGTCACACACGTACTTGAACGGCCCGCGATAGACTCGTTGGAATCCACTCGTTGCTGCACTTCCGGATTCGATTGCATCTTCATCGGGTCGAGTTGCGATCACGGTCATCGATCGAAACGCGATGCCTTCGACGACGCGCCACGGTTCGGTTTGCAATTCCGCGATTTGGAGGTCTTCGAAACCAGCGTTTTCAAACGCTTCCAAGAACGCCGATTGTTTGTACGCGCCGGAGATGCAACCACTCCACAGTTCCGGGTCGGCTTGCATTGCTTCGGGCACCTCTTCGTCACAAACGATGTCGCTGATCACCGCTCGCCCGCCCGGTCGCAAGACACGGAAGATCTCGTCGAACAACAATTCCTTCTCATCGGCATCGACCAGGTTCAACACGCAGTTGCTGACAACGACGTCGATCGTTTCGTCGTCGATCATGGGCGACTCCCGACGTTGCTCGGCCAGATATGCCTCGAGTGCACGAAGTCCCGCATCGTCGGTCACCGGATGCTGCTGCAAGTAAGCCTGGACCTCATCGCGATCGATCGCCAAGTCTTGAATCTTGCCCTTGCGAAACGAGACGTTGTCGTACCCGATCGCGTCGGCAACCTTGGGCTGCGACTCACGAGCCAACTGGAGCATGTCGTCGTTCATATCGACGCCGATCACTTGGCCTTGTTCGCCGACCACTTGCGAGGCGATGAAGCAGATCTTTCCGCCGCCGCTACCCAGATCCAGAACGGTCTCGCCGGGACGAACATACTTGGATGGATCACCACAACCGTAATCCCGATCGATCACCTCTTGCGGGATCACCTTCAGATACTTCGCGTCGTAGTCGACCGGGCAACAAAGTTCGGCCTCACGTTCCTGGGCCGCTTGGGCGTAACGTTCACGAACCGCGGCTTCCACATTCAAAGACGACATATCGATGCACCAAGAGAGAAGAGGAGAATGAAAATTTCGAAAATTCGATCGCACAAATGACTCGGACGCCAACTGACTCGGACGCCACCCCCCCGGTTGACCAGGCCATCCGGCTGAGCAGGCGATCCGTTTGTTCAGCCGAGCAGTGCGCCACCACAACTGCTGCCGGCCCCGGCGGTGCATCCGTAGCAATGATCCGCCAAAGCGATCGGCTGGTCCACCAGCTCATCGAGCGATTCAATGGACCAGACCGTGCGTGATTTTTGCGACAGATCGATCATCTGGTTGAAATCGCAATCGTAAATTTGACCGTCCCAACTGATCGAGACCAGTGACCGGCACATCACCTCTTCCGTCGCTTGCGCGTTGAAATTTTCTGACAACAGACGCAGGTAATCGTCCAGCAAACCACGTTTCTGAAGAAACTGAGCGTATCGACGAATGGGGATGTTGGTGATCGTCAGCAAATTTCCAAACTCGATTCCATATCGAGCCGCCAATTCACGACGGTAGTCAGCTTCCAATTTGGCTTGGTCTGGCGGAAGCGAAGGCCCGGTGGGGTTGTAGACCAAATCCAGGCGATGCGAGTCGCTTCCGCGTCGATAACCGAGTTCGTTCAGTCGGAGCAGCCCATCGACGCTGCGTCCAAACACCCCACCACCGCGTTGGCCGTCCACGTTGTCTTCCAAATAACACGGAAGCGAAGCCACCACATCGATTTCGTTCTCAGCCAAGAACTCTGCCACCCATTCGTAGCCAGGTTCGCTAAGGATGGTCAGGTTGCAGCGGTCAATGACTCGCAAACCCGCCGCTCGAAACGTTTTCGCCAAGCGGCGGAAATTCGGGTTCATCTCCGGTGCGCCGCCAGTCAAATCGACCGTGGTGATCGCGGGGCAAGCTGCCACCAGTTCCAGCAGACGATCCGCAGTTTGGTCGTCCATGTTTTCGCGTTTTTTCGTTGGTCCCGCGTCCACGTGACAGTGAGTGCAGGTTTGATTGCAAAGTTTGCCGAGGTTGATCTGGAGCTGATTCAGTCGACTTCGCTGCAGCTTTCCATCCTCCAGTCGCGACGCGAATGTTGGCACCACGCCGGTGGGCAAACCTTCGTTCACAATCGGCAGCAGACTCGACACAGGGGCTTTCTCCAAAGATTGAGCGGGGCGGTAGGACCGATTCAAATCGTACGATCCGTCGTCAACAACAGCTCACTTCGAGCACTGGAGCCAGAATGGTCGAAATGGAAACCATCTGAGCGGCATCAACGTACAAGATGACCAACGAAGTCCTATCCCCGTTATTGCGACAAAACGGTAGGATGACGTGAGCACGGTATGGGGAACCGGCCGGTTGTGCGTCGAAGTTCGTTTTCACAAGAAGCATTTGTGTAACGATTTTCCCTGCAATTGATTGGTTTTTAAGGCGGCGGAACGAAGCTTCCCTCGTCTTGTGGGTGACTTGTGGCGTACAGTTTGCGTAGGGAAACAATTCGGGTCGAAAGATTCGCCAGTTTGACAGTCGGTCTGGTCTAAGGGACGGAGAATATGTACGAACGGTTTACTGACCGAGCCAGGAAAGTCATGCAATTGGCTAACCAAGAGGCTCAACGATTCAATCACGAATACATCGGCACCGAACACATTTTGTTGGGGTTGGTGAAAGAGGGCAGCGGTGTGGCTGCCAACGTGTTGAAAAATCTCGAGGTTGATCTGCGAAAGATCCGCCTGGAAGTCGAGAAATTGGTGCAAAGCGGGCCAGAAATGGTGACCGTTGGCAAATTGCCACAAACACCACGTGCGAAGAAAGTCATCGAATACTCGATGGAAGAAGCACGCAACCTCAACCACAGCTACGTGGGTACCGAGCACATCCTGCTGGGATTGCTTCGCGAACAAGAAGGCGTCGCCGCTCAGGTTCTAATGAACCTCGGGCTGAAGCTGGAAGATGTCCGCGAAGAAGTCCTCAACTTGCTGGGACACGGTCTCGAAGGCGCTGAAGTTGGCGAACGCGGTGGCCGTGGTGGCGACAGCGAGGGCAGCAGTGGCGGCAGTGGAAGCAGCAAAAGCGGGAAGAGTAAGACCCCCGCGCTGGATAGCTTTGGTCGCGACCTGACCGAACTGGCCAAGAAAGGTGAACTGGATCCGGTCATTGGCCGCGAACGAGAAATCGAACGCGCCATCCAGATCCTGTGCCGCCGAACGAAGAACAACCCCGTCCTGCTGGGCGAAGCCGGTGTCGGTAAAACCGCCATCATCGAAGGTTTCGCACAACGAGTCATTGGCGGTGAAGTGCCGGAGATCCTGGCCGACAAACGCATCGTTGTGCTCGACCTCGCCATGATGGTCGCTGGCACCAAGTACCGCGGTCAGTTCGAAGAACGCATCAAAGCGGTCATGACCGAAGTGCGACGCGTCAAGAACACGATTCTCTTCATTGACGAACTTCACACCCTGGTCGGTGCGGGTGGTGCCGAAGGCGCCATCGACGCGGCCAACGTCCTGAAGCCAGCCTTGGCTCGGGGTGAAATCCAGTGCATCGGTGCGACAACCCTCGACGAGTACCGCAAGTACATCGAAAAGGACAACGCGCTCGCTCGTCGATTCCAAGAGATCATGGTCGAACCGACCGGCAAGGAAGAAACGATCGAAATCCTGAAAGGATTGCGTGAACGGTACGAAGAACACCACCGCGTGCAATTCACCGACGACGCCGTTGTGGCCGCCGTCGAAATGAGCGAACGCTACATCACTGCTCGCTGCTTGCCCGATAAAGCCATCGACGTGATCGATGAAGCCGGTGCTCGCGTGCGTCTTCGCACCATGACTCGTCCACCAGACTTGAAAGAGATCGACGAACAAGTCGAAACGCTGAACAAAGACAAAGAAGACGCGGTTGCCAACCAAGACTTCGAAAAAGCCGCGAACCTGCGTGATCAAGCAGAAAAACTTCGCAAGAAGAAAGAGCAGATCACTCAAGAGTGGCGTGAAAAGAGTCAGCAAACCGATGGAGTCGTCGACGAAGAAATCATCGCGGAAGTCGTCAGCAAAATGACGGGCATTCCATTGACTCGACTGTCAACGGAAGACTCGTTGCGTCTGCTGAAAATGGAAGAAGAACTGCACAAACGCGTCGTCAGTCAAGACCAAGCGGTCACGGCCGTCGCGAAAGCAGTCCGTCGCAGTCGTTCGGGATTGAAAGACCCCAAACGCCCGACCGGATCGTTCATCTTCGCTGGGCCAACCGGTGTTGGTAAGACGTTGCTCGCCAAAGCGCTCGCAGAATACATGTTCGGCGACTCAGACGCATTGGTGCACATCGACATGTCCGAGTACATGGAGAAACACAACGTCAGCCGTCTGATTGGTGCCCCTCCCGGATTCGTGGGTTACGAAGAAGGTGGTCAGCTCACCGAAAAGATTCGCCGGCGTCCGTACGCTGTGGTCCTGTTCGACGAAATCGAAAAGGCTCACCCAGACGTCTTCAACATGCTGCTTCAAGTCATGGAAGAAGGACGTTTGACGGACTCGTTCGGTCGTAATGTCGACTTCCGAAACACGATCCTGATCATGACCACCAACGCCGGTGCGGAAGCGATCAAGAACGAATCCGCATTCGGTTTCCAAAAACCCGATGGCGACGCGAGCTACGACTCGATGAAGTCTCGTGTGATGGACCAAATCGAACGCGTCTTCCGACCTGAGTTCCTGAACCGTTTGGATGACACGATCATCTTCCGTCACCTGACGACCAAGGACCTGAAGGGCGTGATCGACTTCGAACTTTCGAAAGTTCGCGAACGCTTGCTGGAACGTGGCTTGGCCATCGATCTAAGCGACGAAGCGAAGGAGTTCTTGATCAAGAAGGGAAGCAACCTCGATTATGGAGCTCGTCCACTTCGACGTGCCATCGAGCAACGCATCGAAGATCCACTCGGCGAAGAATTGCTGCGTGGTGCTTTTGAAGGCAAGGACACGATCATCATCGACGTTCACAAAGACGACAGTGGCAAGATCACGCGTCTGAACTTCGAAGGCGAAAGCCGCGGCTGGGCAGAAAGCGATTCCGAAGAGGAAACCGTGCCGGCCGCCAGCGGTGACGATCAATCAAAATCCGACGAATCGTAGTTCGCTCCGCGAATGAAACCTCTCATGCCTCGGCGAGTCCTCACTCGCCGAGGCATTTTTTTTGCCCCCACGGCCCGTTGCCCGCATCCATCTCCCATCCACTTGCCAGCGATGCCCCCGACCGCCAACCACCACACTCCCGCTGACGGCCACCCTCAAGCTGAACTGTGGCTGCATCCACTGGGACAACTCGAAGACCTCGAAGCATCCTTCGAGCGACTCGCGGAACTAGAACATCGACTCTGGTTCGACTCCGTTTCGGATCACGCGCACGACCGTGGACGCTACTCATTTTTGACGGCTGATCCGATTGGATGGCTGCATGCGACGCTCCTTGATCCCGACCCCTGGCCCACATTCCATGAGTGGTGCTCGCGACTGCCGAAATTCCATCACGCCGCCGAACTGCCACCGTACTGCGGCGGACTGGCGGGGCTGGTCGCCTACGAAGCAGCCTGGTGGTTGGAACCAAGCGTTCGAATGCCACCGTCATTCCTCGGCGAACAGCCTCCGGTTGGTTTGGCGATTGGGATCTACGACTGGACGATCGCGGTCGACCACTCCACCGGCTCAGCCACATTGATCAGCAACGGCCTCAACAAGGACCTGGTCGCTGACTCACGCAGAGCACAGCAACGCGGCGAAGCAATCCTGGAACGACTTGCAGCTCCGCCGCGTGCGCCCACCACCAAGGAAACCAAGCAGTCAACGCCATCGGCTTCGTTCGGCTTCCCAACCGAAACGCCCGGCGTCCGCAGTAACTTTGACTCACCTCGCTACATCGCTGCCGTTGCTGAAATCATCGATCGCATCGGCGCGGGCGACTCGTTCCAAGTCAACCTCGCTCAAACACTCACGCACGAAGCAACCTGCCGTGCGGATCAACTTTACTGCCGACTGCGTCAATCCAACCCAGCACCGTACGCGGCGTTCTTTGACATTGGCAGCGAGCAAATCCTGAGCTCTTCACCGGAAGGTTTCCTTCAAATCCGCGACCGTCGCGTCGTCACGCGTCCGATCAAAGGCACGGTGCCTCGAACCGGCGATGAGATCGAAGACGAGCGTTTGGCACAGGAACTCGGAGGCAGCGCCAAGGATCGCGCCGAAAACATCATGATCGTGGACCTGATGCGAAACGATCTTTCCATCGCCTGCCAAGACGACAGCGTTCGCGTCACAGGTCTCTGCGAAATTGAACGCTACCAAAGCGTCCAGCATCTCGTGTCCACCGTCGAAGGCCAACTGCGAGACGATGTCACCATCAGTGAATTGCTTGCGGCCTGTTTTCCCGGAGGAAGCATCACCGGGGCGCCCAAGATCGAAGCCATGAAAACGATCGCGCGCCTCGAAGGCCAACCGCGAGGAGCCTATTGCGGATCGATCGGCTACGTGAGTGTCACTGGCAACGCGGACTTCAACATCCTGATTCGAACCGTGACCCAACGAAACGGCCAATGGCACTTCGCCGTTGGTGGAGGGATCACTGCACGCAGCGAACCGCAAAGCGAACTGGATGAAACCTGGACCAAAGCCGCGGGTCTGCTGCGTGCAATTCGCTCGATCGAAAGATAACTCACCTGCACGACATTCCATCGAGGCTCACGACTGCGCCTGGTTCAATTCCGCCGCCAATTTTTCGCGGAAAATCTTGCTATTGTGCCGAATGTCGACCGGCAGCGGTTGATCACGAATGACAAACCGATCGATCCGTCGGGTCAGCGGGTTTCGAGACGCCCGCTCGCGAAGTTTGTCCTCCAACTCCTTCGCCCGAGCAGAATCACCAGCGATCGTCAGGTCCACGGGCTGCACGACCAACACGGGAATTTGCTGGCCCGGTCCCCCCACGCCAACCAGCGCGCACTTGTCGACTTGTTCATCGACATTGAAAACCGATTCGCATGGAATCGTGAAAAACGTTCGCTGAGTGGAAACAATTCGATGAGCCTTCCGTCCGCAAAACCAGAAACGATTTTGCTCATCGAGATAACCAACATCCCCCATTCGATGCCAAAACGTTCCGCCAGACTCATCATGCACTTTGTGCAGAGCGTTCTGATCCGCTCGGGTGACATACCGCTTGGTCACCATTGGACCACTGACTATCAATTCCCCAATTTTGCCTCGCGGCAACTCGTTGATTTCATCTACGCTCGCGATGGGGCCATCATCAATTTCGATCACCTTCCAGTGCACGCCCTCAAACGGAGAGCCCACACAAACGCCTTTGCCCTTGGCTGCCGCCGGCCCCGTTTCCGCGATCACGACACGCGATTCGATGGATGCGATCGGGAGAGCTTCCGTCGCGCCGTAGGGCGTTTCAATCTTGGCATCTTCGTGAACAAATCGACGAAGCGACTGCAGGGTCGCAGCCGGAACGGGGGCCCCTGCCGATAGCACACGTTTCAAAGTTGGAAACGGTCTCCCCACCGCATTGGCTTCGCACCACCGTGTGACCGTTTTCCAAAGAGCCGGGGAACCAAATGACTGGTCCACTTCCCATTGCCGGGCTGCCTGGATCAATTTCTGCGGGTCCACGTCGGCTGGTCGAATCGGGTCCATGTCGGGAATGACGGTCGTCACCCCCATGACCGCATCAAACAAACCGAACAACGGAAAGCACGCGAGATCACGCGAGCCTTGCCGAATCTCGTAGCGGTTTCGAATTCGATCGATCTGGGCATGGAAGGTTTGATGTGTGTACGCCACCCCCTTCGGCGGCCCCGTGCTTCCGGTGGTGAAGATCACAGCCGCGTCGTCGTGCGTTTGCACATCGGGAAGCGTCAACATTGGGTCCTGGTTTCCCATCTCCATGATTTGCTTGAGCGTTTTCCCGCCCCAGAACCAACGACGCCCCACCGTGATGTTGTGTTTCGCATTGGGAAATTTACTTCGCAGAATCGTTCTGATTGCCTGTGCTTTTGGAATCCCTAAAAAGCCGTCTGGATTCACTTCCTGCAAGCACCCAATCAGATGCTTGCGATCCATTCCCGGATCGATCAGAACGACCACCACGCCGGCTTTCATCATCGCGAACACGAGTTCGATGAACTGAGCGCCAAAGGGAACCAAACTGACCAGACGCATCCCCGGCTCAATCCCCGAAGCCAACAAACCACGAGCGATTTGCGAGCTGCGTTCATCCAATGTCTTGAATGTCGTCAACGCAAAATCGCGGTCCGAACCATCTCGTTTGGCCGGCCCCGACGGTTCGGCAATCGCAATGCCACCGGGTAAAACTCTCGCAACCGCACTCAAACGCGATGCGACATTGCCGGTCGCTCCCGCGGTGCCAGCAAGAACTTGAGATGATTCTCGACTGCATGGACCATCACTCATTTTCGTTCACCATCACTTCGAGAATTTGATCCGCAATTGATTCCTGCACGACCTGCTGAGCCCCTTTCCAACCGGGGATCCCGTTGACCTCGATCAGTTGAAGCTCCCCCGCCGAGGTTTCCAACCAATCAATCGCCGCAAACTTCAATCCAAAATCACCACAAACCTGTCGAGCCAACCGATCCCAGGTCGCGTCCATCGGCACAAGCTCGCTCCGCCCTCCGCCACGAACATTGGTCCGAAAATCCGATGCATTGCGACGCCGAATCGCGTGCGAGTGATCACCGATGACCAAGACCCGCAAATCAACGCCTCCGGGCGGCACGAATTGCTGGACATAAATGACCGCGTTCATTTGAGCGAGTGTCGAGAACGTCGTCCAAGCCAACTCAGCATCGCGCAGGCGCATCACCCCACGACCTTCCCCTCCAAAGATTGGCTTGAC